>JBDNAP010000015.1:0-18632 GCA_039768325.1 Thiogranum sp. | reverse complement strand
TTAGCTGCCTACCTTGGTGGTGGTAACAAATTCAGTTACCAGATGGAACCGGCCTACAGCGATGAAGCGCTGTGGGAAGTCAGTATGGACCTGGAAGAGGGTGCCGACATGGTCATGGTCAAACCCGGCATGCCGTACCTGGATATTGTACGCCGTGTGAAAGACCAGTTTGGCGCGCCTACTTTTGCCTATCAGGTGAGCGGTGAATACGCCATGCTCATGGCCGCAGCCAACAACGGCTGGCTGGATGAGAAGGCGGTGGTTATGGAATCACTACTGGCATTCAAGCGCGCCGGTGCTGATGGCATCCTGACCTATTTTGCCAAGCGTGCTGCCCGGTGGCTGCGTGAGGAATGACGACATCAGCCTGTGAACTGTGCCATGAAGACTGTTACGCCGTTATGGGTAACCCGATAGCCCATAGTCTATCCCCCCGCATTCATCATTTGTTTGCCCGGCAAACCGGGCAGTCTCTCAGCTACGATGCCCTTCTGGTAGAAGCCGATGGGTTTGCCCACGCGGTTGCCGCTTTTCTGATTGCCGGTGGCAAGGGCCTCAACGTTACCGTACCGTTCAAACAGGAAGCGTACGAACTGGCTGATGAACTCAGCCCGCGTGCTCAACGCGCTGGCGCAGTCAACACGCTGCTGATTCACGATGACGGCACGCTGCTCGGTGACAACACCGACGGAGTCGGGCTGGTGCGTGACCTGACCCGGAATCTCAAACTCACCCTTAGCGGAAAGCAAATTCTGCTGCTGGGTGCAGGTGGTGCGGCTCGTGGCGTGCTGGCGCCACTGCTGGAACAAAAACCGGCACGGCTGCTCATCGCCAACCGGACCCCCGAGCGCGCAATACAGCTGGCAAATTCGTTTTCCGATCTCGGTGCAGTAAAGGGCTGTGGATTTCAGGCTCTTTCCGGTCCTGGATTCGACATTGTCATCAATGCGACGGCGGCCGGACTGCAGGGCCAGGTCCCGGACTTGCCGGGCGATGTGATCGACCCACATAGTTGCTGTTACGACATGATGTATGGGTCGTTACCCACTGCGTTCATGCACTATGCGCAGCAACACGGAGCGCAGTGCACTTTTGATGGCCTGGGCATGCTGGTGGAACAGGCTGCGGAGTCCTTCCTGATCTGGCGTGGCCTACGACCGGATACCGGGCCGGTTATCGAAGCGCTACGTCAACTCACCGCATAGTGACCAGTTCCTCGGCGCTGGTGGGATGGATGGCCACCGTGTCATCGAGGTCTTTCTTGGTCGCGCCCATGCGAATAGCCACCGCGAATCCCTGCAACATTTCATCTGCGCCCGGCCCGATGACATGACAGCCGACAACTTTTTCCTGCGCGCCAACGGTAACCAGCTTCATGGCGGTTTTCTGTTTGCGCTCGGTCAATGCATTATACATGGCGGTAAAACGGGTCTGGTAGACCTTGACCGACTCACCGTGAAGATCACGCGCCACGCTCTCGGTCAGACCAACTGTTCCGATTGGCGGATGGCTGAACACCACGGTGGGAATATTATCATAGGACAGATGCCGATCCGTCATGCCACCGAACAGCCTGTCACTGAGGCGACGGCCTGCTGCGATGGCAACCGGTGTCAGTTGAGCTTGGCCGGTGGCATCGCCGATTGCATATACCGCTTCAACGTTGGTTTGCTGAAATTTGTCAGTGGGAATATAACCCTGATCATCCATAACAACCCCCGCCGCTTCCAGATTCAGATCCTGCGTCAGGGGATAACGCCCTATTGCCCAGATGAGTTCATCGAAACCTTCCAGGCGCTGGCCGTTTTCACACTCAATGCATAAGCTGCCATCGGCTTCGCGAATGACTTTTTTCACCTGTGTTCGTGCCAGTATATCGATGCCGTCACCCAGCATTTCTTCCATCAGGTTCTCGCGCAGGGTGGCATCGAAGTTTCGCAGCAAGTGCTCACGACGCAGCAACATGGTCACATCAGAACCCAGCGCATTCAACATGCCGGCCAGTTCCACAGCAATATAACCGGAGCCAACTACGGCGCTACGGCGTGGCAACTGTTCGAGTTCGAAAAAACCATCCGAGCTGATCCCAAGTTCAGCGCCCTCGGTAGCGGGGATCATGGGAGCGCCGCCAGGTGCAATCACGATGTGATCCGCGCTGTATTGCTGCCCCCCTGCCTCAATAGTCCTGGCATCCAGGAAGCGCGCTTTACCGACAATTTCATCGATATTGGAATCGGACAAATAGGTGTGATACCAGTCGTTGATACCCTTGACGTAGGCATCCCGGGACCTTTTCAGCCTAGCCCAGTCGAAGCGTTTTTCACCCATCTCAAACCCGTAACTGGAAGCCTCCGTCATGGTGTGAGCAATACTGGCGCCAAACCACATGACTTTTTTAGGTACACAGCCCACATTAACGCAGGTACCACCCAGCGGACCTTTTTCAACCACAGCACACTTGGCACCATAACGGGCTGCACGTTCTGCAACCGACAATCCACCGCTTCCGCCACCGATGGCAATCAGGTCATAATGCTGCGTCATTGCTTAATGCACTCCAAAATTCAATTAATTAGTGTACTGTTTCATACTGACTGACGAATTTTACTGAAAAGCTGACGAGACACCATGAATCCACTACTGGAACAAGGTCATTTACCTGCTTTTGATCGTGTTCAGGCCGAACACGTCGAACCCGCCGTCGATCAGATCATCAATAGCACCCGGCAACAGGTTGAACAACTGCTTCAATCGGGTCCACCCTACAGCTGGGAAAGCCTGCTGGCACCTCTGGAACTGGCTCAGCAACAATTACACCAGGTCTGGTCGCCGGTCAGCCACCTGAACGCGGTCGTGAACAGTGACGCTCTTCGCGAAGCCTACAACGCCTGCCTGCCCAAACTAAGTGCATTCGAAACCGAACTCGGGCAGCACAGAGACTTGTATCTTGCCATCAAATCGATTGCAGAATCTCCCGAATTCGCGCATCTCGATCGGGCACAAAAAAAATCCATCGAAAACCGCTTACGCGATTTTAAACTCACCGGCATCGAACTTGATGCTGATGCACAACAACGCTTCAAGCATATTCAACAACGATTGGCGGAGTTGCAGGCAAAGTTCCAGGAAAACCTGCTTGACGCTACCAACAACTGGAAGAAACACATCACCGATGAAGCCTTGATTTCCGGTCTACCAGAGACCGCCAAGTCCCTGTCCCGCCAGACAGCTGAACAGGAAAACCTGAAAGGCTGGGTTCTGACACTGGATTTTCCCTCTTACTTCCCGGTCATTACCTATGCAGACACACGATCACTGCGCGAAGAGCTCTACACTGCGTATGTCACCCGTGCCTCTGATACCGGTCCAGATGCGGGGCTCTGGGACAACAGCGAAGCGATGGAAGAGATTCTGGAACTGCGTCATGAATTGGCGCAAATGCTTGGCTTCGATAATTTTGCTGAACGTTCTCTGGCCACAAAAATGGCCGCGTCAACTGCTCAGGTACTCGACTTTCTGAGCAAGCTTGCTGATCATTCGCTTGAACAGGCCAGAGAAGAACTGGGAGAACTCAATGAATTTGCTGAAAAAAATGGTTTTAACGGTGCTCTACAGGCCTGGGACATCCCCTACTATTCAGAAAAACTGCGTCAGCATCGCTATTCCCTGTGCCAGGAGGAACTGAAACCTTTTTTCCCGCAGACGCGCGTGGTGTCGGGACTTTTTTCCGTGGTACAACGCCTGTTCGGTATCGAGGTAAGGGAACGTCCAGACGTCACCAGCTGGCATCCGGATGTACGTTTTTTCGAAATCCTTGACCCTCAGGGTGACCTGTGCGGTCAGTTCTACCTCGATCTCTATGCTCGAACCAATAAGCGCGGTGGCGCCTGGATGGATGACCATGCCACCCGCACGAATCTGCATAATCACAGCCAGATTCCTGTTGCTTACCTGACCTGCAATTTTTCACCGCCTATCGGTGCACAACCAGCGTTGCTGACTCACAATGAAGTCACTACCCTGTTCCACGAGTTCGGGCACGGCTTACATCATATGCTGAGCCGTATTGATTACCCGAGTGTCTCCGGTGTCCACGGTGTAGCCTGGGATGCCGTGGAGTTACCCAGCCAGTTCATGGAGAACTGGTGCTGGGAACGTGAAACGCTGGATCTGATCTCCGGCCACTACCAGACAGGAGAAACAATCCCGGCGACACTTTTCCGACGGATGCAGGCGGCGCGTAACTTTCAATCCGCCATGCAAATGGTACGGCAACTGGAGTTCGCACTGTTCGATATGCTGATACACATCGAATTTGATCCGGCCCGCGGTGGCCGTATCTATGAAACCCTTGAGCAGGTCCGCAAGCAGGTGGCCGTCATCGAAACGCCACCCTTTAACCGCTTTGCGCACGGATTTTCTCATATCTTCGGGGGCAGCTACGCTGCCGGTTATTACAGCTACAAATGGGCCGAGGTTTTATCCTCGGACGCCTTCTCATTGTTCGAAGAAAACGGAATCTTCGACCGTGATACCGGCTCGCATTTCCTGCACCAGCTGCTGGAACAGGGTGGTGCCGATGATCCGATGGATCTTTACGTGGCTTTTCGGGGGCGGGAACCAAACATAGAGGCACTGTTACGCCACAGCGGCCTGGCAAGGTGAGGCAGCCGATAGACCTGTAGTCTATTGATATACTAATTTTTTCTCCGATTGTAGTTGCGTCCTTGGCTGCATAATGAGAATCCGCCGGGCAAGGCGCACTGTTTCAGGGATCACTTCGGTACGGAAAACTATGCACTATCGGGATCTGCGTGACTTTATCGAACAACTCGAGCGTAACGGTGAACTGCTGCGTATCAGGCACCCGGTTGATCCCTACCTGGAAATGACCGAAATCTGTGACCGTACACTGCGCGCCGGCGGACCCGCTCTGCTTTTTGAAAATGCCAGGGGCTATGACATACCGGTACTGGCCAACCTGTTTGGAACGCCTGAAAGGGTCGCCGCGGGCATGGGTGCAGATTCTCTGGCCTCACTCAGGGAGGTGGGCAAGCTGCTCGCCTATCTCAAGGAACCGGACCCCCCGAAAGGAATGAAGGACGCCTGGCAGAAACTGCCGGTCTTCAAAAAGGTGCTGGACATGGCGCCGCGGTTACTGAAAAGGGCGTCTTGCCAGCAACAGGTGCTGGAAGCCGACGACGTGGACCTGGGCAGGCTGCCGATCCAGACCTGCTGGCCTGATGATGCCGCGCCGCTGATCACCTGGGCACTGGTTGTTACCCGGGGTCCGCATAAAGAGCGGCAAAACCTCGGCATTTACCGGCAGCAGATACTGTCACATAACAAGGTCATCATGCGCTGGCTGGCTCACAGGGGCGGGGCACTGGACTACCAGGACTGGCAGAAGATACATCCGGGAGAACCGTTTCCCGTCGCAGTGGCTCTGGGCGCAGATCCTGCGACCATACTCGCCGCCGTCACACCGGTGCCCGACACCCTGTCCGAGTACGCGTTTGCCGGATTGTTGAGGGGGTCAAAAACTGAATTGGTACGATGCCAGACCATCGATCTGCAGGTTCCGGCCAGCGCAGAAATTGTGCTGGAGGGCCATATACACCCGGCAGATGAAGCACTGGAAGGACCGTTTGGTGACCACACGGGTTACTACAATGAACAGGAACGCTTCCCGGTATTCACCATTGACTGTATCACCCACCGCGATAATCCTATATATCACAGCACCTACACCGGCCGCCCACCGGATGAACCGGCTATTCTGGGTGTGGCCTTAAACGAAGTTTTCATACCAATACTGCAAAAACAATTTCCGGAAATCACAGATTTCTACCTGCCACCGGAAGGCTGTTCCTATCGTATGGCCTGCATAAGCATGAAAAAACAGTACCCTGGTCACGCCAAACGCGTCATGTTCGGGGTGTGGAGTTTTCTGCGCCAATTCATGTACACCAAGTTCATCATCGTCACCGATGACGATGTTAATGTGCGCGACTGGAAAGATGTTGTATGGGCCATGACGACACGCATGGACCCGGCCCGCGATATTACGCTGGTGGAAAAAACGCCGATTGATTATCTGGATTTTGCCTCGCCGCAAGCAGGTCTGGGCAGCAAAATCGGCATGGATGCCACCAATAAATGGAAAGGTGAGACGGAGCGGGAATGGGGACGCCCGATTACTATGAACGCGGAGGTTAAGGCCCGCGTCGACGAGATATGGGATCAACTGGGAATCCAGAGGGACTAGTGCAGCTGACAACCGAGCACATCCACGCCTACCATTTCCACTGCTTTCTGCTGCCGGTACCAGGGCAAGCGGATGTGGCAACACCGTAATAGCACAGCATTCATACGTTTACCCGGCATCGGAAATAAACGAGAATGGAAATCTTTATACTATTGATTTATTGGAAAGCTGCATGACATTCCAGGTCAGGATCGAGAACAGTCAGCACCAGTTTACCGTTGAATCCGGAGAATCCATCCTCGACGCCGCATTGCACCAGGGTTTCAGCCTGCCCTATGGCTGCCGCAATGGTGCTTGCGGTTCCTGCGTTGCGACTCTGCTTGCGGGTCATGTGCGGTACCCCAACGGCGAACCCGATGCGTTTGCCGATCAGGACGCTGGCGATCAGATTGTTGTCTGTCAGGCACATCCGCAAAGTGACCTGGTGATCAGCGCCCGTGAAGTCGAGGCTGGCCAGAGCATCATGATAAAAAACCTGCCCTGCCGGGCTGAGCACATTAAGCACCTGTCCCACGACGTTATGCAGATCCACCTCAAATTGCCCGACACCGAACGCATGCAATTTTTTGCCGGCCAGTACATCGAATTCATTCTCAAGGATGGCCGCCGTCGCGCCTTTTCCATTGCCAATCCACCGCATCAGGATGAGCACCTGGAACTGCATGTCCGGCACGTGCCTGGCGGATCATTTACCGGACACGTTTTCGATGAAATGAAAGACAGGGCTTTGTTACGGATCGAAGGGCCACTGGGGTCTTTCTACCTGCGAGAACAGTCGCCACGCCCGGTCCTGATGATGGCAGGCGGCACCGGGTTTGCGCCACTCAAAGGCATGCTGGAGCACGCCTTTTATATCGGTTTCGACCGGCCCATCCACCTGTTCTGGGGTGTTCGCGCCAAACGCGACCTGTACATGGATGACTTGCCCAGGCAATGGCAGGAGCAGCACCCAGACTTCAAATACACCCCGGTGCTTTCGGAACCACAAACGCAAGATCAATGGCAACAGGCGACCGGGCTGGTTCACGAAACACTGATGGCGCAGTATCCTGATCTCAGCAATTTTGATATCTATATGAGTGGCCCGCCGCCGATGATCGAGGCCGCAACACATGCTTTTGACAAGCACGGGGCTCAAGCCGATTACATGTATTCCGATGCTTTTGAATTCGCCAGCGATGTGCTGGACAAGATCAAGCAGAATGGCTGAGCGGGACCGCTGCCTGAGCCACAATATTGCCCGCCGCGGGCAGCGCAGTCTCGGGCATACCCTGATCGATAAGCTCGATGCCTTTCCGGTAACACTCCGATGCTTCTTCCGCTTCCTCCAAACGCTCCAGCAGCGAGCCCAGCAAACGGTATGCTTCCGGAGTCGCCTGCTGCTTGATACTGGCCTCCAGATAACTGCGCGCCTTTCCCCACAGTTGACTGCGCAAACTGATTTTACCCAGGGTTAATAACAGCACCGGATCCTGCGGGTGCTGCTCCAGCCAACGCTC
Organism: Thiogranum sp.; assembly: GCA_039768325.1. Lineage (GTDB taxonomy): Bacteria > Pseudomonadota > Gammaproteobacteria > DSM-19610 > DSM-19610 > Thiogranum. Next base: position 10,865 of record JBDNAP010000015.1, on the reverse strand, counting down.
GGCACGGTCCTGATGGCTGGTGGTATCTGCAGCCTGTAAATCACCAAACAGATAGACCAGACGCTGGTTCCAGCCGCGCTTGATCTGAGCGGCAAGCAGCTGTTCAGCCTGCTTATAGGCACCCAGACGCATCAGTTGTTGAATATACATCGTCATCAGGCCTTCATCCTGCTGTACCACCTGCGGCAACTGTTTCCAGCCTGTGTTCAGGCTGGAAACATCGTTGACCGATGCAAGCGCCAGAACCTGCTCACGGTAAACCTTTACCACCAGCTGCTGCCACTGATTTCCGCTCAACAGTTTAGCGCGCCGTAGTACCGGCAACAGATCGCGCAAACGCTCCCAGTCCTGTTGTTGCAGATAGAGTTTCATTAAAAGCCGTAAAGTCTGCTCACTGCGTGGTGCCAGTGTCTGTAAACGTGCCAGCGTAGTCTGTGCCTGATCCAGTTGCGACTCTGAAAGCTGCAGCTCGGCCTGCGTAATGGCGACAGCTTTCTGGGCCGCGGGATGGCGCTGCCGGGCAAGTTTCAGATACTGATCACGACGATCATCCAAGCCCAGTTGACTGGCGGCACGAGCTGCTGACAGATACGCCTGTACTGGCGCCTGTGGTGATTTCAGCAACCGTGCCAGACGGCGTTCAGCGCGTTCTACACGTCCTTCTGCCAGTTCGACAATGGCTTCATCAAAAAGGCTGTGCAGGCGTCGATCATGACGACGGTGTTCCCAACTATTCACCTTGGCTGGTACGTGCCAAAGGCCGGCGAGTATCCGTAGCGCGACATAGGCCACCCCCAAAACAATCAGAAATACCAGCAACGACGTCTCGACACTGTACGTGCCAAACCCGATCAACACATAACCCGGGTCCGGCAAGGCCACCAGTGCCACGGTGACTGATGCAATGAGTGCCAGCAGCGCAAACATCAGCCATTTCATGATGCCGTGCCCTCGTCACTTTCCTTCGGTGTCTCCTTCAATTCCGGCTCGCCGGCACCACCGGGCACCGGCTGATCCGGTACAAGCGGTAATACCGCCGTTTGCTCGCTGAGTTTCATCTGCTGGCGCAAGACCCGCAAAGACCCGGAAATATCCGGCAACTGCGGCACGGTATCAATGGTTTCCAGCTGTTCAAGCTGTGCCACAAGCTCGATTACCTCGGCATCGTCACCGGCAAAGTACGCATTGAGCCAGTTCTTTGCAGTAGCCAGTATTGCCTGATATTGCACGCCGTCATCCCGCAACAAGGCCAGGCGCGCAGCAGAAAATTGCAGGCGTAAATTCTCTCGCAGGAAGTACTCTCGCTCGGGAGCCAGCATCGGAGCCACCGGCTTATCGTGTTCACGGATACGGAACAGACCAGACAGCGTTGACCACAACAGCCTGGGTAATTCGCGCCAGTCGCTAATTGTCGCCCGGGATTCTGAAGCCCCGGTTTCGGTCTGCGCGACGGGTTGGTAATGGGCGCCGGCCACCGACAGCTGATCGATAGCTGACAGCGCCGTGCTCAGGCTTAGCGAGATCCCTTCGATATCCACAACCGGCACTGCCTGTACGGCTTTAAGATCCGTTGCGATCTGTTCGCGCACATTTAGAAAATGTGGATCGGCCAGATCATGCAAACGCTTGTCAGCCTCGTTGAGCGCCTGCTCTGCTGTCTTAACGTCACGCTGCAACTGCAAACGCTGATTGGCTATACGCAGCAGATATTCCACCTCGGCCAGGCTCCAGCCCTGTTCGCTACGCCCCATGAGTGCGGCCAGCGCACTCACCCTGCGGCCGGCACTGAGCTGATCTTCACCCAGTTTTTTTAACTGCCGATCAATTTGCTGACGATCGCTCTGCAGCGCCTGATTGACTGTGCTCAGCGAAGCCTGCATGGTCTGATTGACATCGTTCAGCGAGGCGCGCAGCGGTTGGATACGATCTTCGAGCTGCGTGTCCACCCTGGACTGTGTAGCGGTCAACTGCCGCAGCTCATTCCAGGTGAAATAGGCGGCGACGGCCAAGCCAATGGAGATCCCCATGGCAAGCAGCGCCAACACCATTGGCGTAGTGCTGGAGGCTCCCGCTGGCTGTGGTGGCTGATTCCGCGTGGGTTCAGATTCAACAGGCTGTTCGACAGGGACCGTGGGTACAGTAATGGATGTGGATTCGCTCATAAGAAAATGCCGGATGATTATTCAGTCGCCGAGGTGCCGCATTGTACCTCAAGGCGACAGTACACTAGTGACAGGATTGCGCCTGCTTCCAGGCCAGCAGCGCGTCCACCACTGCTTTGTCCGTCGCATTATCCGCCACTATCGGCGGAGACTGGAAACCCAGCTCCTCGGCCAGAGCAAGCATACGCTCGCTGACAACCAGCAGCTGCGTCCCGGTCAAGAGCGATTCTCCAGCCTTACCGAGCATCTCCGCAAGATTTCTCAGGCTCTCGGCGCTATTGACCGATACGATGTTGACAGCACCCTGATGCCAGCGCTGCAACAGGCCGGCACTGTCAGCGTCGGGACGCACACGACAGTAGGCTTCGGCGTATTCAACCCAGGCACCCCGTTTACGCAGCGTATCAGCAAGTAATTCACGACCTCCATTGCCACGGAATATCACCACACGCTGACCGCCGACTTCCTGCATCTCAGGTAATGCCAGCAGCGCTTCGCTATTGAATTTATGTTGCGGGAAAATGTCGGCAGTCAGTCCAAAACGTTTCAGTTCGTCAGCAGAGCGTTTACCGATGACGGCGATTCGAACCGACTTCGGCCAGTCGTATTTTCCCGGGATGTGTTCCAGCGTCCTCTTTACCGCGTTGCCACTGATGAACACAGCCCAGTCGAATTCCTCAAGACGGGAAATAACTTGCCTCAGATTTTGCAGATCGGCCGGAGGGCCGATCTCGAGCACGGGGAAGCGTATCGCCGTTCCACCTTGTTGCCGGATGAGCTCACACAATGAATCGGCCTGGTGGGCCGGCCGTGTGACCAGTACCCCAACTCCGTGCAGAGGAGCTGCGGCGGGGTGCATCAAGGCGACCCGGCGTAAACTTCGTCAAGAATCTGTTTCGCTCCGCGCGACAGCAGATCATCGGCCAGCACCTTACCCAGCTCTTCGGCATCCTCGGGCTTGCCGCTGATGACACCCTGTACCAGCTCTGTGCCATCCGGGCGCCCAACCAGGGCGCGTAACACCATGACACCATGGCTGATTTCCGAATATCCCGCAATCGGCACCTGGCAACCACCTTGTAAACGTGCATTGAGTGCCCGTTCGGCCCTGATACGCGTCGCCGTCTGCGCATCGTTCAACACTTTGACAATACCGCTCACCGTCTCATCGGCCACCCGTATCTCGATACCGATAGCCCCCTGACCGATGGCCGGCAGAAACTGCTCAGGCGGCAATAGCTCGGTGATACGGTCCTCCCAGCCCATGCGCTTCACACCGGCGGCCGCCAGTAAAATGGCGTCGTAGTCGCCCTTATCGAGCTTCGCAAGCCTGGTATTGACATTGCCACGCAAGTCCAGGACCTCAAGATCCGGCCGGCGGGCACGCAACTGACACTGACGACGCAAGCTGGAGGTCCCAACTCTGGCCCCTTGAGGCAACCTGTCAATGCTTGTAAATGTGTTTGAAATCAATGCATCACGTGGATCTTCACGCTCCAGGATGGCGGCCAGCCCGAGACCCTCGGGAAATTCCACCGGCACGTCTTTCATGGAATGAACGGCCAGATCTGCCCGTCCTTCCAATATACCGAGCTCGAGCTCTTTGACGAACAGACCTTTCCCGCCGACTTTTGCCAACGGCGTGTCAAGAATCTTGTCACCCTGGGTGGTCATGGTGAATAGTTCAACATCCAGTCCGGGATTACGCGCCATCAGCGCATCGCGTACGTGGTTGGCCTGCCACAGCGCCAGCGGGCTCTTGCGGGTGGCAATACGTAATTTGGAATCAGCCATCAGGGTCAGTAAGGTCCGGGATAGTGGTTCGGGGAGCATAGCGAGTGATGCACAACAGACGCAAGTGGGTTGCGGCCATCCTGATAACGATCGTGCTGAACATGATCTTTATCGGACTGAAAGCCGCTGGTGTGCCGCTGGCGATTGATCTCCATAGCGAAGCTCATCAGGCCGAAGAGGCTTGTGTACCTTTGCTACTGGAGTTCACCAGTGAACACTGCGAGTACTGCACGCTGCTGGAAGAGGAAGTCCTCAATCCGACATTGCTGAATCGTGACTACGACCGGCGCGTGCTGATGCGTAAGCTGGTGATCGATCGACCCGCCAAACTGGGCGATTTCAGCGACACACCCGTCAGTGCCGCCGAGCTGGCCAGCCGCTACAAGGTGTTCGTAACACCGACACTGCTGTTTCTGGACAGCCAGGGCAGGGAACTCGCCGAACGTATGGTCGGTGTCATGACGCTGGAGTTTTATGGCGGTTACCTCGATCAGGCGATGGACGCTTCCAGCCAGAAGCTGCGCGATCTGGGGCGCTGCAGGTGAGCTTCAGATAACACCGATTCTGATACGCTTGCGCACCTCCGGCAGCAGGCGGCGGCTGACTTCAAGCCGCTCCCCGACGCCCTCCAGCAATACACAGCTGTGACCCTCGGCATTTTTCTCCAACCCACGAATCGCCGTCACCGCAACCAGTGCATTTCGATGTATGCGAATGAAATAGCTTGAAAATTCCTGCTCCAGCGATTTTAACGATTCTTCGATCAGAATCTGCTGGGTCGCCGAACAAACGGTGACATACTTATTGTCAGCCTGCAGATAGACCACTTTATCAATGGGAATCAGTTCAAGATTACCCCGCTTGCGGGCGCACAGATGCATTCGCCTGCTGCCGGTTTGCGACTTCTGCAACTTTTCCAGCTGTACACTGCTCAGACGTCTGGCCTTGTCCAAGGCCTGCAGCAACCGCTGTGGATGAATCGGTTTCAGCAGGTAATCAACCGCCTGCGTCTCAAAAGCTTCCAATGCATGGTCACCGTAGGCGGTAGCGAACACCAGTGCCGGCGGATTTTCAAGCTGCACCATGTGCCGTGCAGCCTCGAGTCCGTCCATACCGGGCATACGAATGTCCATCAGAACCAGATCCGGTCGCAGCAGCTGGACTTGTTGCAGCGCCTGCTCTCCGTTGGTTGCTTCACCACAAACCGTCCAATCACCCATGTCTTCGAGCAAGCGCGTCAGCCGTTGCCTTGCCAGCGATTCATCATCAACTACCAGGCATTTCATTGCATTTTCTCCCGCGGAAAATACAGCGTAGTCTCAAATTCTTCGCCTGATTCCCTCAAGGCCACACCGGCCTGAGCCCCAAAAGCCAACTGCAAACGGAGACGAATATTTCCCAGTGCAATATGGTTACCCTGGCGACGCGCTACATTACTGTCGGGCGCACGCGGGTTGCGGATCGAGACTGAAACGCGCCGCCCCTCGGCCAGACCGCTGACGCTGATCCGCCCACCCTGAGCTAAGGGTTCAACACCATGATAAACGGCGTTTTCCAGCAATGGCTGGAGAATCAGTGACGGAACCAGGCGTTTGCGGGGCAGCCGCTCGATATCCCAGTCGACCCGCAAACGATCGCCCAGGCGCAAGGACTCCATGCGCAGATAGCCCTTAGCAAGCTCGAGCTCCTGTTCCAGCGTCACCCGTTCGGAAGCTTCGTGCAGGGAGACACGGAACAGGTCTGACAAGTCCTGCACTGCCTGCTCGGCACCAACCGGATCACTGCGTGTCAATGCCGCAATACTGTTCATGCTATTAAACAGAAAATGTGGCCGGATCCGTGCCTGCAGCGCCTGCACCCGCGCCTGCGCTTCGGCATGAATCTGCTGCCGCCACTGGTGCTGCACGTACAGGTAACGAAGCACCAGCGCACTGAGGATGGCACTGATGCCCAGATTACGAAACAGAAAACCGGCATGGTCAGTTCCACGCAGCAGTTCATCCAGCCCGCCCAATTGAAATGCCATTTCGCTGACCACCGCCGTGGTGAGCAGCAACAAGAGATAACTGGTCAGGGCAGCAGCGGAATTGCCGATCCGAGCCAGCATCGGCCGCGCCAGACACAACACCGCGGCACTACTCAGGGCGATCCACTGCAGGAACAATGAAGCCAGGCCCAGTTGGCTCCAGGGGTCATTGCGGCCATTAGCCAATACCAGGACAAAAGCCAGCAGCTCTGCGATCACCACCACAGCAAACACCATGCGGATATCACAGAAACCGGGCAGGAACAGGGTATCCTGCCGATTGCGGGCGTTGCGTATTGAACCTCCCCGGTTCATGTCGGCTCTGGTATCCCTCATTACTTGCCCGTTGCGGTTTATTAACAGAATATCGGCCAAGCTTGACGGGAACTTCAGGTATACTTTGGGGCTGTTAAACCTGACCGAAAGCCGATATGACAGATAAGCCAGCCAGCCAAAAACCCTGGGGCGGACGCTTTATTGAATCGACGGACGCCTTCGTAGAAACCTTTACCGCCTCGGTCAATTTCGACAAACGCCTGTACCGATACGATATCCAGGGTTCCCGTGCCCATGCACGCATGCTGGAGAAAGTGGGCGTTTTGAGCGAAAACGAGCTCGACAGTATCCTCGCAGGCCTGGAGCAGATCGAACAGGATATCGAGCAGGGAAACTTTCAGTGGTCGGTCAGTCTGGAAGACGTGCACATGAACATCGAGGCGCGACTCACGACGCTGATCGGTGAGGCAGGTAAAAAACTGCATACCGGCCGCTCTCGTAATGACCAGGTAGCAACGGATCTGCGCCTCTATCTGCGCGATCAGATCGATGCTACCTGCACGGAACTGCGGCGCCTGCAGCACGGGCTGCTGGATCTGGCCGAGCGCGAAACCGATACCCTGCTACCCGGCTTTACCCATCTACAGGTTGCCATGCCGGTGACATTTGGCCACCACATGCTGGCCTGGTTCGAGAATCTGCAGCGTGACCGGCAGCGCTTGATGGATTGCCTCAAGCGTGTCAATGTCATGCCCTTGGGTGCTGCCGCGCTCGCTGGTACCAGCTTTCCCATCGACCGGCAGTACACAGCTGAATTGCTGGGTTTTGACAGCCCTGCGGAAAATTCCCTGGATGCGGTCAGCGACCGTGACTTCGTCATCGAATTTTGCAGCTGTGCCGCATTGATACTCACACACCTGTCGCGCTTTTCCGAGGAACTGATTTTATGGGCATCAGCACAGTTTGATTTTATCGATCTGCCGGACCGCTTCTGTACCGGTTCCAGTATCATGCCACAGAAGAAAAATCCCGATGTGCCGGAACTGGTGCGTGGAAAATCTGGCCGTGTAATTGGTCATCTGGTTGGTCTGTTGACACTGATGAAAGCTCAACCACTGGCCTATAACAAAGACAACCAGGAAGACAAGGAGCCACTGTTCGATACAGTTGATACCGTACTGGCTTGTCTACGCGTATTTGCCGATATGGTTCCGGCCACCAGGGTCAAGGCCGATAATATGCGTCTGGCGGCGGCCAGTGGTTATTCAACCGCGACCGATCTTGCAGACTATCTGGTGCGCAAGGGACTGGCCTTCCGCGACGCACACGAAATTGTCGGTAATGCCGTGCGTCTCGGCATCGAAAGCAAGCGTGATCTGTCTGAACTCAGCCTGGCGGAGCTGCAATCGCTGTCAGCGCTCATTGAAAACGATGTCTTCGATATGTTAACACTGGAAGGCTCGGTATCAGCGCGTAACCATTACGGCGGCACCGCTCCGCATCAGGTGCAGGCAGCGATCATGCGCGCCAGACAAAGGTTGACTTGAGCTCAAGCCACCGACGCATTGAAGCTGTCATCCGCTTCAGAATGGGCGGTTCCCAGGATGCTCTGTGGTTTACCCAGATAATGGCCCTGCACATAGTCCACGCCCAGTTCACGAACCCGATCGAACACCTGTTCATTTTCCACGAATTCGGCGATGGTTTGCATACCCATGCCACGCGCGACATCCACCAGCGCTTTTACAAATAACTGGTCTGCTTCGTTGTTGTGAATATCGCGTATAAAACTGCCATCGATTTTCAGGATATCGGCGCTAAGGTGTTTTAGATAGGAGAAGGATGAAAAACCGACGCCAAAATCGTCCAGCGAAACCAGGCAACCCAACTGGCGTATTTTGCGAATGAAATCCACCGCATTGTTTAATTGCTCACAGGCCGCCGTCTCTGTGATTTCAAAGGTTATCCTTGCCGGTTCAACGCCACTCTCACGTATTTCCTTTTCGATCAGCTCATAGGTATCCTGTCTGCCCACGGACAGCCCGGAAAGATTGATCGAAAAACCGACATCTTTCATCTCGTCCGGCAAGTCCGCCAAGCGACGGATTGCTTTGGTAACAATCTGCCGATCGACCCATTGAATCAAACCAAACTGTTCCGCAGCCGGGATGAATTTACCTGGCGCAATCAAGGCACCATTATCTTCGGCCATACGCACCAGAACTTCATAGTGATGTACCCCGCCACCGGACACAGAAACAATAGGCTGAAATGCCATATGTAATGCATCCTGCTCAAGCGCTTCAAGCAAACGGTCTTTCCAAACCAGCTGATTATCCATGCGTTCTCGCATCATGTCGGTCTCGTCGTACCGGTATACACGATTACGCCCGCTGGACTTCGCAACGCTCATGGCGGCATCCGCCTTTGCCATCAACTCAACGGGAACCTTGCCCTGCTGCGGGAAAGTGACAACACCGACACTTGCAGAAATATTCAATGTACGGCCGCCATATTTGGGCTTGAGCGAATTAATGCACTCCAGTAATTGACGGGCCTTTTGCAGACCCTGATCCTCGCTCATTGCCGAGTAGGCAACCGCAAATTCATCGCCGCTTACTCTGGCAAGAAAATCCTCTTCACGTGATGCGCGCTGGAGCATTCCAGCTACTTGCACAATGATCTGGTCACCCGCAGCATGACCAGCAGTGTCGTTGACCAGTTTCAGATGATCCAGATCAATCAACAGCAGAACACCAAGCTGCCCGTTGCGCTCCACCCTGCGAATCTCGTGGTCCAGTTCTTCCAGGAAGCGGCGGCGATTGGAAAGCCCGGTTAGATGGTCCTGATTGGTAAGAATCACCATGCGTTTCTCGTCCTGCTTAAGCTTGGTGATATCACGTGCCGTGCCACGATAACCCTTAAAAGTCTTCCCGCTGAATACCGGCACCCCGTTAAGACGCAAACAGTGTGCCTCACCACCGAGTGCGTGCACCCAGATTTCAGCATCCTTGAAACTGCACTGAGTTTTTTCGGCTGGACGGAGCAGGCGCGTCAATTCCCTCAGGTTGCTGCCGGGAAACACTTCGGCAGGTGTTCGACCAAGCCAGGCTGCCGCCGACATATTGAGTGTTTCGGACACACTGCTGGACACAAAGGTGAAGTGCCCGCTACGGTCCGTTTCCCATAACCAGTCGGATGAACTCGAAGCAAAATCCCGGAAGCGCTGACGATTTCGATCGAGCTCACTCCTCGATGAATTAAGCGCCGCCAACATGGTGTTAAAGGAATCACCCAGCTTTCCCAGCTCATCGTTACGCCTCATAGAGACCTTAAGTTTCAGGTTTCCACTGGCGACGGCCTGCATTGCACGCTCAAGTGCCTGAATGGGTCGGGTCAGGGATTTGCGACTGCTTCTGACGCCGAAAATCACTGCCAGCAGAAGCATCATTGCGGTGAAATACAGGGCCTTTTCACCTAGCGATTTAAAGGGTGACCAGTAGCTCGAATAATTTGCTGCGAAGAGTAATTCTACCGGTTTATTCTTGTTGCCGAGATGATTCAGGGGTGGTATCACCCGGATACTGTAGCGGTCAGTTGCTGTCTCCAGCGTGTCCTGGCCCACTGTTGTGACAGGCTTGTTTACGAGCTGCTCCGATGGCTGAAGGTCCTTTATGCTGCTCGCCAGCAAGCGTTTACCCTGAAGGATCGCGATGTCAAGGAAAACAAGCTGACGGAGATTCTCCAGCTCCATCTGGCCAAAACGTTTTCCCACCATCAGTGTGCCAACACGGTCTCCCAGCCGATCTTCTACCGGCACGACCGCCAGTTGCAGCAGGCTGTCATCTAACAGTGTATGGCCAAACACAACCGGATCTGCCCGGGTGAGTCTTCGTTCCAGGTCTGTCAAAGCTTCAGAGTTCGGGATACGGGGCAGGATGTAGTGAGATCTACTACCCGTCTCTGCGATTCCAGTGGTTCCGTTTTCAAGGTATAAAGCCATGAAATCCGCACCCGCTTGCGGATACAGATCATCCATTTTGCTGCGGACTGCAGCGAAGTCGTTCCTGCGGATTGCAGTAATAAAGCCTGGTTCATCATGCACACGCCGGGCAACAGCAAGCAGATTTTCAAAATGGTTTTTCTGTACCTGCACAAAAACTTTCTGCGCACGGTCGAGATCTTCACCGATAGTCACTTTGACATGATCCCGAGCGAGCAGAAATCCAGTGCCCGCAACGCCAAGTAACACAGCCAGTACCAGTGAGATAATAAACAGGGTATTTTTTCGCTCGATAATCACCGCCGCGCCTCGGTACAACTGTTTCTGATACCAGCGGGTAATACCAGCCCGGGTTTAGAACTGCCCCCCCCCATGGTCTCCGTTCCACTGTCGAATCCGAATAAACTCCGGTGATTGACAACAACGAATGCTCTCACCTCCGTACCACCGGCCGTCGGCAAGAAACAGGGAAAGCAGGTCCAATCCACCAGTGTTTGATCCGTAAGTTTGTGCTTTATCAAGCCAGTCATTGACTTTTATCTAATTCAGAATTCTCGCTTTAGCAGTATCGGCAAAAGGTATGTTTTAATGAGGCCCATGGTCG
>JBDNAP010000138.1:0-3321 GCA_039768325.1 Thiogranum sp. | reverse complement strand
AGGTAACCATTGAAGTCGATGTTGAAAACCGGTTGACCGGCGTTCTGGTTGTAACCTGAAGTCCTGGTTGCCGGATACCGGATAGGACTAGCGGCAGGGTGGCGGACGTGGATCAGGTAAAACATGGAACAGCGAGCCTGACAGGAGACGTAGACGCTGTGATTGACCAATTGGATGGCGTCATCGTCCGTGCGCGGCGTGAGCGGAGTCGATTAGGCTATTTTCCGGCGCTGTACCGGAAGGTGACCGTGAAAGCTCGCGCCGCGCTGGTCACGGACGTCTTTGATGATCCGGTTCGGGCTCAACGGCTTATCGTGGTGTTTGCGAACCGCTACCTTGACGCCTTGGAGGAATACCGTTCCGGGCGGCTCGCAACGGACTCATGGAAACTGGTTTTTGACGCGAGTGAACATTTTTGGCCCATCGTATTGCAGCACCTTTTGCTCGGTGTAAACACGCACATTAACGTCGATCTAGGTATCGCCGCTGCACGTACCGCAGCTGCTGGCGAACTTCCATCCCTTCAGTCGGATTTCAACAGGGTGAACCAGCTCCTGTTCGAACTCGTAGATGATGTGCAGCGACACCTTGCAGCAGTCTGGCCAGGATTACGATTGCTGGATTGGATGGCCGGACGACTCGATGAGTGGGCCGCAAAGGTAACGCTTCAGATCGCTCGTCAGCAAGCGTGGCGCTTCGCGGAACAGCTGGCGACTGTCTCACTCGATAAGCAGGCGGAACTCATCAGGGAGCAGGATCAGCGCATCGCGGCCTTTGCTGAACAGATTCTGCATCCCGGTCTCCTGCTCGGAACCGGCTTTAAGGTAATCCGCCTGGGTGAACGCGGTTCGGTCGCCGAAATCATCGATCTGTTGAACCAGGACCCATAGACGAAGCGACTATAAGTTCCTTGCCGGGCAGATCCGCGGCTTCGAAATTCGGCTTGAGCTTTCAGCAGCGTAAATTCTGCAGTTTTCTAAACAGGGTGCGTTTACTGATGCCAAGTTTTTCTGCCAGTTTTTCGCGGTCGCCGGGAAACTTCGATGCAGCCTGGCTGAGGTAACGTCGTTCTATTTCTTCAAGCGGTAGAATCTGAGCGCTATCCAGCAGCGTGTCGTCAGATGCTGTTGCACTGCCGCAGACCTCAGCGGACAGGTGTTCCGGTAAGATCACGTCATCATCGGCCAGTAATATGGCCCGTTCGAGGATATTGCGCAGCTCGCGGATATTGCCTGGGAATCTGTACTGTTGCAGGCAGGCAAGTGTTGCAGGCGCGATACTGTAAGTCCGGTTCGGTGACAGGCGTGATAACAGAGACTCGATCAGCAGTGGAAGATCCTCCGAACGTTCCTCGAGCGCGGGCAGCGCAATGGGGAAGGTGCTGATGCGATAGAAAAGGTCACGGCGGAAACCGCCCTCGGTGACCATCGCCTGCAGGTCGCGATGGGTTGCGGTTATCAGCCGGAAATTGGCTTCACGATGTTCCACGCCGCCGACCCGCCGATAGGTGCCTGTTTCCAGCAGGCGCAGCAGTTTCACCTGCAGGCTCAGTGGCACATCGCCCACTTCGTCGAGAAATAGGGTGCCGCCTTCAGCGGCTTCCACCAGACCTGTTTTTCTCGCGTGAGCGCCGGTAAAAGCACCGCGCTCATGGCCGAACAGCTCGCTCTCAAACAGGGATTCAGTCAGCCCTGAACACTCGACGACCACAAACGGCTTGTCCCTGCGCGGGCTGTTGTGATGTATTGCGCGCGCAACCAGTTCCTTGCCGGTTCCCGACTCGCCTTGCAGCAGTGCCGCCGTTTCGGCGGGGGCGACCCGGTTGATGAGTTCTACCATGCTGTTGAAGGCGCGTGATCGGCCAACCATGCCCTGGGCAGCTGGATGGCTGCTGGCCGTGCGTGTTTCGCGCATGATTTCGATGACATAGCTGATCTCACCAGCGTCGTTTCTGACCGGATAGGTTTCGATGTCAACGTGTTCCTCGCCGCGCGGTGTGTGATGCAGATGCAGCACCCGTTGCTTGCGGCCGGATGCCAGGCAGTCAGCCAGCGGACAGCTTTCGCCGGCCCGGTCACAAGGAACGGTGTAGTGGTGGGAGACTTCGTAACAGGTCCTGTTGTGCAACGGACCGCCATCACCGTAGGTATCCCGGTAGGCCTGGTTGGCAGCCAGTATCTGATAGTCCGTTGTGATAGCGACCGCCGGTGTACTTATCACGTTGAGTACTCCCGTGATCTCGGTCTCCGCACATTCACTGAAGCGTATCGGTTTGCTCATGATTATACCGGTCAGAATGCCATAAATGGCATAGTATTCTATCAGGATGATGTCATTAATGGCACTCCTGGATCGATATGAGCGGCGCTGGCAGACTCCGGTGATATTCAGATAGCGCTAATTAACAATATAAAAACAATGCTTTAAAAAATGATACAGACAGTTTATCGGTAGCTGGCACTGAGCTTGCAGATTTGTCTGCCAGTCGGTGCCGAAATGGGCGCATTCAGAGAGTGATGGAGCCGGTTGATCTTCCGCCAGGAATCTGAGGCGAATACTGATTTGCAAGCTCGCACCACTCGCCAACAGTTCACAGGGCGAAAGCAGTTAGAGGCAATGTACGACAAGTGATGGAAAGACGGCAGCCGGACGGTTAGCAAGCAAAGCGCCGCAGTGTATCGTCTGTCATGGCAGTGCCGAGCAGATCGCGGAGCCGGTGCGTGCGCAGTTGAAGGCCCTGTATCCATACGATCGGGCTGTAGGTTACATGCCTGGTGATCTGCGCGGCGCTGTGAGCATCAAGCAGCCGCTGAATGACTGAACCTACCATTGATTAAGTGTTAGAGGTGTGTGATGAAAAAATTGACTGCATTGATTTTGGCCGTAGTGGGTGTGCTTATCGTGGATGGCTCGGCAATTGCCGATGAGAAGACGCATGTTCCGTGGACTTTCGACGACTTCAACAGTAATTGTGAAGTGATCGAAACGGCCGGTGTACAGACGGTTGAGCTGTCACCACCGGCAGTCGAAAACGCTTACGAAGAAGAGCCCGGTGAACTCGGCTGGTAAGTACCCGGCGGTTCGGCAATGAGTGAGAAAGTGCATGAGAGCGTCTGGCACAACCCGCTGCTTCGGCACCTGGCGTTCATTCTGGTTGTCAAAGTGCTGCTGCTGACGGTGCTCTGGTGGATGTTCTCTCCGTTTGCCCGTTAAACCGACGTTGGAACTTCGCGATATTTGTGTGGAAGGGCATTGATAAGCTCCATACGACGTTGCGGTAGCCGGTGGTGCTCTGTGTCCCTGGACGTAGGGCCGAAATCT
>JBDNAP010000137.1:0-13065 GCA_039768325.1 Thiogranum sp. | reverse complement strand
GGTTATGCCCTTGCAGACGTGCTGCACTTGTCCGCGCCTATTGCCATCGTGGTCGCGGGTCTGTTAATCGGTAACCATGGCCGTAGCTTCGCGATGTCCGACACGACCCGAGAGCATCTGGATACGTTCTGGGAACTGGTCGACGAGATTCTAAATGCGGTGTTGTTTGTGCTGATAGGAATGGAAGTCCTGGTGTTGGCCGTTCGGCAGGAGTACCTGCTTGCCGGCTTGCTGGCCATTCCGATCGTGTTGCTCGCGCGCCTGGTTTCCGTCGGTGTGCCCATTGGCCTGATGCGCAGGTATCGAAGCTTCAGTCCGATGGTTGTGACGATACTCACCTGGGGTGGTCTGCGCGGTGGCATCTCCGTTGCGCTGGCACTGTCGTTACCACCCGGATCGCTGCGCGATACCCTGGTGACGGTAACCTACATCGTTGTTGCGTTTTCGATACTGGTGCAGGGCCTGACAATCGGGCCCCTGGTACGGCATTCCCAATCTCGACGCGCATAGATCGATTTTCAACCGCCGGTCCTTTCGATGTGCGCCCGAACCCGCAAGCTTCGACAGGCGGACCGGCCGCTGCAACGGTTGACCTTCTCAGCCAGTGCCGAGAAATTTCTCGATCTTGCCGAGCAGGCGTTTGAAATTGACCGGCTTGGTATCGTAATCGTCACAGCCGGCTTCCAGCGCCTTCTGCTCGTCACCCGCCATGGCGTGTGCGGTGAGGGCGATCACCGGAATCGCCTGCGTGGCCGGATCGGCCTTGATCTGGCGGGTGGCTTCCCAGCCATCGATGACCGGCAGGCTCAAGTCCATGAGAATCAGGTCGGGCGACTCCGAGGCCGCCATATTGACACCCGCCTGACCGTCTACCGCAATGACGACTTCAAATTCCTTGCGTTCCAGCCGGCGGGACAGCATGTCGCGGTTCATTTCGTTATCTTCGACCAGTAATATCCTGCTCATGGTATCTCTCAGTACTTTATCCTGTGATTGATTGTGGACACTAAGATAGGGAATCGCCGGGATTTTAGCTGCAAATCATAAAATTTAATATCGCTTCGTTACGCACTAGCGGCAATATTCGTGTCGGGAATCCAAATCAGTGCACTCAATCCCTATGAAACGGCGAGATTTTCTTCACGCAGCCCGCCTGGCAGCGCTGGGCACCACACCTGCGACCGCTGACAAAACAGCGGCCGAAGCGGGCGAGCAGATTCACTGGAAAATGGTGACAGCCTGGCCGAAAAACTTGCCCGGGCCGGGTATCAGTGCCGCCGTGTCCTGGTCACGAGCCCGCGTACCAGGTTCATGAGGTGTTCCCGGGAGCAGGCGCCTTTTGCAACGACCTGTTCCACCCGGCCGCTGAGCACGCGCCGGTCCTCGTCGGTCAGGTCTTTGGCCGTCAGCACGATGACAGGAATGTCCTGCCATTCAGGGTTGGCGCGCATCTCGAGCAGGAAGTCGAAGCCGTCCATCACCGGCATCATCAGGTCGAGCAGAATCAGCCGCGGCGTTTCCAGTGCCAGCTGATCGAGCGCTTCGCGGCCGTTACCTGCTTCGGTCACAACCCAGCCGGCCTTGTCCAGCGTGCGGCTCATCATCTTGCGGGTATCTTCATCGTCTTCCACCAGCATGACTGTACGGTGCTGCTCCGCAGGGTGATACCTGGAAAGCATTTGCAGTAACATCTCACGGTCCACCGGCTTGGTGAGATAATCGGTCGCTCCCAGGGAGTAGCCCCGGGTCTTGTCGTCGACCATGGTCACCATGATCACGGGTACTTCGCGCAGGCCGGGGTCGGCTTTCAGCGCCCGCAGCACTGACCAGCCGTCCATGTCCGGCATCATCACGTCGAGGGTGATGGCGGCGGGTTGTATTTCGTGTGCCAGGCGCAGGCCTTCCTCGCCGCTGCCGGCGGTCGCTACCGTGAACCCGTCCTTCTGGAGAAAACGACCGATAATCTCGCAGGCCTCCGGTTCATCGTCGATCACCAGTACGGTTTGGCCTGGAGCTGTTTCCCCGATCGCTTTCAGTTTGGTGGTGGTTTTGACCGCTGCCGCTTCGGCAGGGAGTTGCCGCGGTTCGGATCCGGGGAGCCTGGCAGGCAGGCGGATGGTGAAGGTGGAGCCCTCGCCAGGCGCGCTCTGCAGCGTGAGGTCGCCGCCCAGCATCTGGCAGAAACGCCTGGATATGGCCAGTCCCAGTCCCGTCCCGCCATAGTTGCGCGTGGTGGAATCGTCCGCCTGGGAAAACTCCTTGAAGACATGTTCGAGCTTGTCCTCCGCAATGCCGATGCCGGTGTCGCTGACGGCGAATACCAGCCAGTCGCCCCCGTCCCGGGATTCACGCTCGACCCGCAAGGTCACACTGCCCTCGTGGGTGAACTTGGCGGCATTGGAGAGCAGGTTGAACAGAGACTGGCGCAGCTTGGTGAGGTCCTGGTAGGCGCTGCCCAGGGCATCGCCGCGCGCGATGATGAGCCGGTTTTGGTTCTTTCCCATGAGCGGTTGCACGGTGGCCGCCACTTCATCGATCAGCGTGCTGACATCGATGTTCTCGGCATAGGCCTCCATGCGGCCCGCCTCGATCTTGGAGAGGTCCAGCACATCGTTGATCAGCGTCAGCAGGTGATTGCCGGCCTGGTTAATCTTTTTCAGGTCGGGAATAAAGTCCTCCTGCTCGAGGTCTTCCGCCTCTTCTATCAGCATTTCGCTGTAGCCGAGTATGGCGTTCATGGGCGTACGCAGTTCGTGGCTCATGTTGGCGAGAAACGTGCTCTTGGCCTGGTTGGCCTGGTCAGCGGTCTCCCGGGCTTTTTCCAGGTCGGCCTGCAGTTCCTTGATTTCGGTAATGTCGATGATGGTGCCGTCAAGGCGCTCTGCGACCCCCTCACCGTCGTACTCCGCCTGGCCGCGTTCATAGACATGGCGAAGCGCACCGTCTGCCCTGACAACGCGGTATTCGATGGTATAGGGCTGGTGTTGTTCGACCGCAGTGGCGACGGTTTTGTCGACCGCCGCGGCATCGTCCGGATGAATCAGGCTGGCGAAGCTGCGCACCGCGTTGCCGGTAAAATCCGCTGCCGGATAACCGCTGAGATTTTCCACCTCCTTGCTGATAAACAGCAGGGTATGTTGCCGGTCAAGGCTGCGGCGGTAGACGGTGCCGGGGATGGTGTCGACGAGAATGCGGTATTGCCGCTCACGCTGCTTGATCTCGGTGATGTCACTGGAGACACCACCGACGGCGAACACCTTGCCGTTTTCATCCGCCACTGGAAATTTATAGGACATGTAGGTATGCACCGTGCCGTCGCTTTGCGGCAGCTGCTCCTCACTGTGCACAGGCCGGCCCGTGGCGGCGACGCGTTGGTCATTGGCGACAAACTCTTCCGCCACTTCGCGTGACTGGAAATCGAAATCGCTGGCACCGATGGCGCGTTCCCGGGACACGCCGGTGACCTCGCACCAGATCGGATTGACCATCAGGTAGTGCCCCTCGAGATCCTTCAGATAAATCGCCGCCGGTGAATGCGCGAGTACCGCATTGATCAGTTTGCGGCTGTGCGCCAGCTCGATTTCCGCCTGTTTGCGTTCGGTAATGTCACTGATGGAGCCGCTGGTGCGGTAGGCGCGTCCCTGTGCGTCTCGCAGCGACTTTGCCCGGTCACGGATCCAGCGGTAACCCCCCTCGCTGGACTTGAGCCGGTATTCGATCTCGTAGGGAACATCGTTTTTCAGATGGGTGTCAAAGGCCGCCAGGGCAGCATCCAGGTCATCCGGGTGCACACTGTTTTTCCAGGCCTCGAGCGTATTGGGCAAATCTTCTTCACGGTAACCCAGCATTTCCTTGAAGCGTGGCGAAAACCAGTTGTCCCCGGTCTGTGAATTGTATTCCCACAGTCCGTCACCGCTGCCACCGACAGTCAGCTCGAAGCGTTGCTGGTTTTCACGTAAGCTGGCTTCAGACGCCCGCAGTTCCGCGGTCCGCTCCTCGACCGAGCGTTCCAGCTGGTCGCGCGCCTGACTCAATACCCGGTTGGTGCGTTGTCCCGTGACCAGCATCAGCAGCGTCCCGCCAACGGATAACAACAGGGTAACGGCGAGGATACCGAATACGGTGTTGCGTACGCTGTAGTAGGTGGCCAGAGCCTCGTCCGCGTCGATCTCGGAGGCCACGCCCATCCCTGTCTCGTCGTGCCAGGTCCAGGCCCCGAATACCGGTACACCGCGGTAATCCCGATAACCTTCGGTGTTGCGCAGCACGGTTTGCTGCCGCTTGAGCACACCCTCGCGGCTGTCCGCCAATCGGATTGCGCTGGCAGCCATCAGCGTCAGGGGTTGTTCGGACCCGGGAGCCGCCGGCCGGTAGCCCGCGGTCAGATCGCCGCCGGGATCCCTGATTTCGACCCTGAGGATTTCCGATTCATCTGTCCCGATCAGGCCGGCATCCTGCAGATGCGGGTGAAACCGGCTGGCAGACATTAACTGCCCCTGCCGGTTGAAGGCATAGCTGTCGCCGCTGTCGCCCACCCTGGAGAACTGCAGAACCTGGGAGAATTCCCCGCCGGGATCGATGCGCAGTGTCAGTGCCGCGATCACTTCGCCATCGGCAGTCTGTATGGGGGCGGCAAAGAACATCGTGGCCTCGGGGGAGCTGGATGAGTCCGACAGGGGTACGTCGGAAGTCATCGACGGGACAAATAAGGCTTCACCGCGGAACACTCTCGGCAACAGGTCGGCGAGCAGGTTGCGCGCACCAAGATTGGCGTCGCGCATGGAGCCGATATTGATGTACTCGGGACTGATAATGAAAAAGCCGAGATGATCGAACAGGTCGAGGTGCTCATCGCTGAAAAACCCGCGCACCTGCTGCAGGGGGGATGAGGACAGCAGCGCATCGCGTGTCGGCGGTTCGGCCAGCAGCGCTTCGGTAATAGCGACCAGCCGGGGGTGGCGGCCGAGCTGTCTGATGAAGTCCTTGCGTTGCTCAGCCCAGAACTCGATCCGCTGTACGGTGGATATCAGGCTGTTTTCAAGATTATTCCCGGCATCGTGACGGATCCTGTGCTCGATCCTCTCCATGGCCAGCCAGCCGAGAAACAGCACCAGGACAACGAATACACTCAATGACACCAGGACAATGGCACGAAAACGGGTCGAGCCGATCAGGGCGGTCAGTCGTTCGCCCGAGGTAAACTTCATGAGCAGCCCGGACACCGTGGCCAGCAGCAGGAACACGGCCACCACGGTCCACAGCAGCCAGCCGGCAAATTCAGGCGCGGCATCCGCGTCGCCGGACTGTTCCGCTTCAACGGCGGCCCAGCGGTTTTTAACCGCCTGCATTTCGTCGCGGGTCAGGCTGCTCAGCGCCTTGTTCAGCAGTCCGAGCAGTTGCGGCCAGTCGGAACGCACCGCAAACGCCAGCCGGATCATGTCGAAACCGGAATCCGCGGCAATCTGCAGGTTGATCAGGTTGTTCTCCGCTATCAGATAACTGGCTACGGCGAGGTTCTCCACCATCGCATCGACCTGACCGGCGGCAAGCGCCCGCAATCCTTCCAGCGAAGAGTCCACCTGGTGAATGTGAATATCGGGGTGTTCGTCACTGACCATACTCACAATAGCGTAGCTCTTGACCACGGCGACCCGGTGTGCGGCGAGCGCTTCCAGCCCACTTATTTTTTTAAAGTCCCTGCGGGTGATAACCGCCCAGGGAACGGAGGTCACTGTATCGGTGAAGCGCAGATACTCACTGCGTTCCGGGGTCTCCTGGCTGAGCGAGACCAGATCCAGGGAACGGTCACGCGCCCCTTGCAACACCTGTTCCCAGTCAAGGTCGGGTACCAGTTCGAAGCTAAGCCCGAGTTGCCGGCCCAGCAGCTGCAGGAAATCCGCCGCCATACCGCTGTGCGCGCCCTGTCCGTCAATGAAATCAAACGGCGGCCAGGCGGGGTCGACTCCCAGGCGGATGACCTGATGGTCACGAATCCACTGCCGTTCTTCATCATCAAGCACAATGCCAGGGGTGCCGGCGAAACCCTGGGTGACAGGTAGCATCAGCCCCAGCAGAAGCAGCAGCAACAGGCATTTGATGCGGCGGTGATTCACAGGTCGGGTGATTCAGCGCTCGCCATATTGACACCCGCCTGGTCGTCTCCCGCGATGACAGCTTCAAACTCCTTGCGCGCCAACCGGAGCGACAGCATGTCGCGGTTCAATTCGTTATCTTCGACCAGTCGTATCTTGTTCATCATGTCTCTCAGCGCGTTCTTGCCTGACCGCTAACAATGAAAACTGAAAATAGTTTATCGCCGCGAGTTTAGCCGTATAAGGCAAATAATGGCACTAAATTCTCTCCGGACCCGATGGATTTCCAGTGCTTCGTCAAATATCAAGACGAGGTTATGGAGCAGAAATAACTCCTCCGTTACCCTTTTCTTTTGTTATCGAGTTACGATAATATGATGTATCATGATTGAGTCATTCGGGAATCGCCTGGCAGAGGATCTTTTCTATGATCGACGTTCTCGCGCAACTCGTACTTTTTCAGCAGAATTGAGAAGGGTGGCTAGACGTAAATTGCTTTATATACACGATGCCGCTGAACTGAAGGATTTGCGCGTACCGCCGGGAAATCGGCTTGAATTGCTTCGAGGTAAGCGAACAGGATTCCACTCGATTCGTATAAATGATCAGTGGCGAGTCGTGTTCCGGTGGCAGGGTGGTAATGCCTATGAGGTCGAGATCGTTGATTATCACTGAGTGGAGGATTTTTAAATGAAACAGCCAGTGAATCCGTTTCATCCGGGCGAAATCCTGCTGGAGGAATTTCTACAACCTGCGGGCATGACGCAAACAGCTTTTGCCAAAAAGCTTGGATGGACTCGGGCACGCTTGAATGAGCTCATTCGTGGCAAACGGGGGGTGACAGCCGATGCTGCGCTGGATCTGGCCGAAGCATTGGGGACTTCACCAAAGCTCTGGCTTAATCTGCAGGGAACCTATGATCTTGCCCAGGCGATGAAGCGGAGGGATGTTGCATAGGTTACGAAGACCATTTAGCCACCGCCATCAGTACGCGAGTTTGCTTTTTCAATAGAATGGTTGTTATCCAATGGGCCATTTGGGTATTGAGCTGGTTTATGGCAAATCTAAAGACCAGTGCTTCATTGTTCTGCTGGCCCTAGCGTCTGCCTTGACCGTTGCGCCATCACCCTCACTCAAGCGTTCGCCGTTCACGTTGATGGTGCCCGAGACGACATACACATAAACCGTTCGCCCGTTTTACATAACTGATGATTTCCATGTCCCGATGTGAATGTGTCGCAAACCCGCAGCCTGGTGAGACGCTGTCATCGTTAATCACCCGCAGGGCAGAGACCCCCATGTGCTCGGGGTCGTAATAAGCGGCGAACGAAAAGCTGTGGCGACTCTGCAACCAGCCATGGTCCGCCGGGCCGCGCTCATGACTGCGTCTAATGTCAATCATCTTTTTTCACTCCCTTTCAAGCTCTCCAAATCTCAGCTCAGGCCCTGACGGGATGATGCCGGTGGGGTTGATGTCGGTATGGCTGGCTCGGCAATCCCCGGTTGTACGCTGCTGCAAACCCGCCTTCACCTGACGGACCAGGCTCACCATCCAGCGTACAAATTTTCCGTCTGTGTCGGTTTTCATTGCCTCTGCTCCCGCGGCCCGCATCGGGCCAATAGCAATGCCAATTTCGTTGTTTTGGACCCCCACCCCCGGGAAGGACCGGGGGCGGGGGTCCGGTTGCCAGTTTCGGCTTATTCAAAGGCGAACTGATTGGCCTCGGTGTCTCTACGCATGACGGTGCTGCACCTTCCTACCGGCTGCCTGCCAGTTGCGATTGTCCAGGCTCCAGACACCGGGGCCGGCGGCCGCCAGGACCAGCAGGCCGCCGGCGATGGAGAGGTTCTTCATAAACATGATGCTCTGCATCTGGTCGCCGAAATCGAGGTGAAACAGGACAGCCGAGGCGACGGAGAATCCGGCCAGGGCCAGGGCAGCCCAGCGCGTCTTGAAGCCGGCAATGAGCGCGAGCGCGCCACCGATCTCAAGGGCGATGACCAGCGGCAACAGGCCCCCGGGCAGGCCCGCCGAGGCCATATAGGCCTGAGTGCCTGCGTATTGGCCGATCTTGGAAATTCCGGCCATGAGAAAAATGAATGCCAGCAGAAAACGGCCGGCGGGTATGAGATGGTTGAGCAGTTTGTCCATAGGGTACCTCCTAACAGGTTTAGTGGATCACAGTGTGTTGGTCAGTGCTTGGGTTGAGGCCGGTTAAGGCATTTCCTCGGATGTCTTGTTGAGTGCAGATTAAGGGTTTACCATGACGCAATAAATACGACTTTATGCAATTAATAATTACGATATATGCAAGAATATGATCTGGTGGCCTTAAAGGCCTTCGTGGCGGTGGTCGAGGCTGGGAGCTTCAATAAGGCCGCCGAGCAGCTTGAAGCGAGCACGGCTGCAGTGAGTCGTCGCGTTTCGGGTCTGGAGCACGCGCTGGGGGTCAGACTGCTGAATCGGACCACGCGGCGGATCGACCTTTCAGAGTCCGGAAAACAGTTTTACGACGATGTGCTGAATATCTTCCATTCCCTGGAAGAGGCCGAGGAAAGAATCCAGACAGGCCGCGAAACTGTCAGGGGCAACCTGCGCGTGGCCGCACCGTTGAGCTTCGGTATTCAACGCGTCGCACCGGTGCTGCCCGGCTTTATGAAGCGCTACCCGGCGCTGAGGGTGCAACTCCAGCTGGAGGATCGGTTTACTGACCTGGTTTCAGACAGTATCGATGTCGCGATCAGAATCGGCACCTTAAAAGACTCTTCCCTGGTCGCAACGCGTATCGCCTCGATATCCGCGGTGTTTTGCGCATCGCCCGATTACCTGTCGCGGCATGGCGAGCCGCGGAAACCGCAAGAACTGGGCGGACATGATTGTCTGCACTACAGCCTGCTCAGCACCCGGGAGGAGTGGGGTTTTGCCGAGGGACAGGCAGGCAAAGACATCGACATCAGTGGATCGCTGTCGGCGAATAACGGGGAAGTGCTCAAAGAGGCGGCCATACAAGGGATGGGCATCACCCTGCTGCCGACCTTCATCGCGGAAGATGCCTTAAAGGACGGGCGTCTCAAGGAAATATTACGCCGCTACCGCCCCAAGCCCTTCGGGCTGTATGCCGTCAGACCGTCCCGTCAATTCACCCCGGCCCGGGTGAGATTGTTGATAGAGTATCTGAAAGAGCAGTTCGCAGATCAATAGGGGTCAGAGAGCAATTGTTGCTAATGTACTTGGGGCCCATTGGCATCGTGCAATCAAGCAAACCCAATATTAGAGAATATTGCTCTCTGACCCCATTTGCATTACGTATGCCAACCCGCAGCAGTAGTTTGCGTTGATACGCGAGTAAACCGATAGACAATGGCAGATTCACTTCGGTCACTGACCGCAGCACGAATACTCGATTCGGTTACGGGTGCGCAACTGGATACCCTGGTGGATATTGCACATCGGTTTGGATTGCCTGTATCTATCAGTGTGGCTGCATAAGAGAGCACCCGCGATCGCAGAATAGGTAAACCGGGGGTTTACAAAATCCCCTATTCGTAAACTTTTCGCTTGCCCATGGTTTACTGTTGTGCTAATAAGTAAACCATGGGTTTACAAAAAGACGAAAAACTGAACTCGCTCTTGGTACACCTGCCAGAGGATGTGGCGGCCCCGAGCCATTGGCTGGCGGATCAGGGTTACTCCCGCCAACTGGTGCGCAAGTATGTGCAGGGCAACTGGCTGCAACCGCTGGGGAGGGGTGTGTATGCGCGGTGCCAGGGCTCTGTGACCTGGGAAGGCGTGGTGCTGGGTATGCAGCAATTGGCCAGCCTGCAATTTCATGTCGGCGGCGTGTCGGCCTTGAACCGGCAGGGCTTTGCTCATTACCTTCCGCTCGGCGGTGAGAACACCATCCATCTTTGGGGGCGTGACAAGGTGCCTGCCTGGGTGCGGGCAGTCAGCCTGCCGGAGTCGCTGTGCTTTCATACCACCCGGTTATTTGCGGAAGATACCGCCGATGTTGGTATCAGGGCGGTTTCCAGCGGTGTGCGTGACTGGACAATGCGTGTTTCAGGTCCGGAGCGAGCCGTCATGGAGGTGCTCAGTCTGGTGGATACGACGGATGCCTCCTTCACACATGCCGCCGAGTTGTTTGCCGGGCTGACCAGTTTGCGGCCTGGCGTGATCAACACACTGCTGACAGCTTGTGCCAGCATCAAGGTGAAACGGTTATTCCTGTTTCTGGCCGACCTGCACGACTATCCGTGGTTCAGCAAGGTAGAGTGGCGACAGCTCGACCTTGGCAGTGGCAAGCGGGTCATCACGAAAGGTGGCGCTCTCGACAAGCAATTCATGATCACCGTTCCGGAGGGTTTTCGTGCTCAATCGTGACAACCCGTATTTCCGGCAGGTGGCGCTGATTATCGATCTGTTGCCGCTGATCGGAGAGGAGACCGGTTTCGCCCTGAAGGGTGGCACGGCGATCAACCTGTTTGTGCGGGATTTGCCGCGGCTATCTGTAGACATCGATTTGACGTATCTGCAACGGGAGACACGTGACACAGCCCTGGCCAACATCGGAGCCGCACTTGAACGTGTGGCAGCCCGGTGTGAAGCGACAATGCCGGGAATGGCTGTCACAAGGCTGGTGGACAAGCAGGTGAACCTGCTGAAACTTCAGTTTGAACGCCAAGGTGTGCGTGTTTTCGCCGAGGTGTCACCGGTATTGCGCGGTACTGTGCTGGAGCCGGTGATGATGGATGTCGGCTCAACGGTTGAGGCAGAACTCGCCTATACGCGGATGCGTTTGCTGGATCAACGTGAGTTGTACGCCGGGAAGCTGTGCGCAGCACTGGACCGGCAGCATCCCCGTGACCTGTTCGATGTCAAGGCGTTGCTGGAGAATGACGGAATCGATGCCGGCTTGATGGATGCCTTTGTCGTGTATCTGATAAGTGCAAATCGGCCGATCGCGGAGATGCTGGCGCCTAACTTTGTGCCACTGGAGGATATTAATGCCAACCATTTCGTCGGCATGTCCCCGAAACCCGTTACCCTGCAGGAACTGGAAGAAACCCGCGTCACGATGGTGCGTCTGATTCACGAGAAATTGACGGAATCACATAAGCGACTCCTGCTCGCACTGAAACAGAGTGAACCGGATTGGAGTCTGTTAGCCTTTAAAAATATACATGATCTGCCAGCGGTGAGATGGAAGCTGCGGAACCTGGCAGCGATGAGTCCTCGAAAACGGGAACAAAGCATAAAACGGCTGGCACAGGTGCTGGAGAACATGTAACGGCTATGGCAGCATGGGTTCGTTATATTATTTCGCCTGGATATCTTGGTGGATATCGCGCATCGGTTGGGATTGCAAGTGTCTATTAACGTAGCGGCATAAAAGAGGTAGCAGTAGAGGTCAGGTCTTGCATTGCAACATATTTCAGGTGCACGATAAGAAAGTAATATTTCATTGTAAGACCTGATTCCATTGATTCCATGAAACGCAGATATTTTCTCCAGACAGCAGGGCTTACGGCTCTGGGCTCTGCATCGGCATTCGCTCAGCCACAGCAGAAAGACGATCTGATTCGCTGGAAGATGGTCACCGCCTGGCCTAAAAATCTGCCCGGCCCGGGTGTCAGTGCTAATCAACTGGCTGAACGTATCCGGGTCATGAGCGCTGGCCGGTTGGATATCAAGGTCTATGCGGCCGGCGAACTGGTGCCACCCTTCGAGGTGTTTGACGCAGTATCAGCCGGTACGGCCGAGATGGGGCATGCGGCCGCGCATTACTGGGCGGGCAAGACACCGGCGGCTTCGTTTTTTGCGGGTATACCCTTTGGCATGACGGCCAACGAAATGAATGCCTGGCTTTACCATGGTGGCGGTCTGGCGCTATGGCGTGAAGTGTACGAACCCTTTGGTCTGATTCCCATGCCTGCCGGGAATGCCGGCATGCAGATGGCCGGGTGGTACCGCAAGCAAATTACCAGCATAAAGGACTTCAAAGGTTTGAAAATCCGTATCGCCGGGTTGGGCGGCGAAGTACTGCGGCGTCTGGGGGCTGTGCCTGTCACCATGCCGCCCGGCGAAGTGTTTACCGCATTACACACCGGCACGCTCGATGCAGCTGAATTCGTCGGGCCCTATACTGATCTGCCGCTCGGTCTCTACAAGGTAGCAAAAATCTATTACACGCCAGGTTGGAACGACCCTGGCAGCCCGCTGGAGTGCACGATTAATAAGGTGGCTTTTGAGAAGTTGCCGGGCGACTTGCAGGCCGTGGTGACGAATGCCTGCCAGGCGGTGAACAACGACTTGCTGGCAGCGTTAACCGCGGGTAATGCGGTTGCACTGCAATCTCTCGTAGACGAGTATGGGGTGAAACTGTCCTACTTGCCGGATACAGTGTTATCCATACTTAAAGAGAAGACCGGCCAGGTATTGGCGGATATTGCTCAAAAAGATCCTACCACCGGCCGTGTTTATACGGCCTACCAGCAGTTTGCTGCGCAGGTTGCCGGCTGGACTAGCGTGTCTGAATTCGTCTACCTGAAGACCCGCCAGGCACAGGTTGATGGATAACAAATTTATTATTCAAGGGCGTGGTAGTTACGTCAGTATAAATATGGAAGGCGGTGTGGCACGTGGCGATTCTTCAAGGGTTTTAGCGTTAGCCGTTATGACGGAGTAATAAAGGGTTTCCTAAGCAGAAAAGGATGACGCCTTGACCAATTAATGCGAGTAAGCCTGTCGGTAAACCCGCGGACTAACCCCGGCAATGCGTTTGAAGGCGCGCGAAAAATGCGCCGAATCACTGTAGCCCAGCTGATGCGCGACATCGGTCACTTTCAATTCGGTGCCCTTTAACAGTTCGCTGGCGGCATCGAAACGTGCCTGTTCCAGTATCTCGGAATAACGGGTACCGCTTTCGGTGAGCCTGCGCTGCAGGCTGCGCTTGCTGGTATTGCACAGCTCGGC
>JBDNAP010000136.1:0-2813 GCA_039768325.1 Thiogranum sp. | reverse complement strand
GGAATCCCTGCAGCGAGGCGGTCGGGGTGGTCATGATCATGGATTCCACGGCACGCGAGAAATCCTGGTTATCCCAGATCTTCTCCGCTGTTTTCGCAGTAGGAACGCCGTCGATGAACTCCAAAGTGCCGAGGCGTGTTTCCATCTTGTCGGGTGTTATGACATTCGCAGGAATATCGGTGCTGTACTTCATCTTCGGCGGTTGTGCCGCAAGTGCAGTCGCCGTGCTGGTTGCCATTAACCCGGCAATGGCCAGAGTGGCAAATAATTTCGAGTTCATCGTGTACTCCTTGATTGTGAATTTTCCCGGAGGTGGAAACAGACCACCCCGCCGTCACCTGTTTAAAGCTGTTAGGCTACTTGACCAGCTCGATCTCACCGGGCCTCCAGGTCTTGTCGAGCCAGGCCTCAAGCGGGCCATAGGCGCGGAAGATGATGAACCAGCTTTTGCCCGGTATGGTCTGGATCCAGTTGCGCTCATCGACACCGTTGGGTAGCGCTGGTGCAAAGACCACATCATAGGAGCCGTCTGCATTCTGCTTCAGGCCATCGCCCAGGCTGTTGATGCCGGCAAACTTCTGGTCGGTCTGCAGCATGGACCGGGTCTGGGTATCGTAGATGGTCACCGACCAGTTGTTCTTGACCGGCACATCGGGTGGCACGTGCAGTTTGTAGGTCTTCGCGCCGTCCAGGTCCTGGTGCCTGGAGTCCAGTCCGGCGATCAGATAATCGGAACCGGCACCGGGACGTGTCAGCGCCATGGCCGGCGTCACCACAACCGCGTTGTAATGCATCCACAGGCGGGAGTCGTAACGACGCGCGCCGTCCTTCAGGAAATAGGTATCCTTGTCCGCGAAGGCCATTACCCACTCGCTGTCCGTCCCTTTGTAAACGCGATGACCGGGGTCACGCGGGTAAACGGTGTTGGCGCGCGCATAGGCGTTGGCAATGGCAACCGCATCGGTGAGGATACTTTTCATCCTGGCGTCGGGCTCGAAGGGCTTGCCCTTGACGATACCGATAGAGGCAACCAGCCCGGTCGTTTCCGGATCAAGCCAGCCGACCGGCTCTTGCTGGATCAGGGCATCGAGATCTTCGAAGAAGCTGAAGTCATTGGGCGGGATCGTCTTGTATTCCGCCAGACCCGACATGTTGGTGAACTCCATCTTTGGTGGATTGTCTTTCATCGCCAGTGGGTAGACTTTCAGGTTGTTCTTGATCCTGTCGGTCGCTTCCTTGACGCCTTTCTCGACATAGCCGCGCATGAAGTTCCACACGCCATAGGTTTTTGACCTGACGACGAAATAACCTTCAGGCACATCACCCTGGTAATCCGGCGGCAACACCAGGTACTTGCCGCCCTTGCCCTTATCCGGACCCGCGGCACCAAGGTCTTCCATGTAACGGAAGTACATGTCATTCAATGCCCCCAGTACTCCAGGTGGCAACTCAATCACGGTCGGGCCGTCCTTCTTGAGATCAAGAAAACCCCAGGTATAGAGCGAGGTGTTGTTCCAGGTCAGTACCAGTGGTTTTGAATCACCCAGTTCTTCGGCAATCACAATCTGGTTAGACCTGTCGAGACCGATGTCGTGCAGACCCTTGCGCAGGTGGTACATGGACACCGCCGGGATCATGTTGATAAACACGTTCACGGCACGGGCGCGATCGACGTAGTCGTAGACTGTCGCGACTGTATCCCTGGTCGGTATGCCGTCGAAGAACTCGAGCTTCCCGATAGAGGTATCCACCTTGTCCGGGGTCGTGATCGATACCGGTATATCGGTGGTCATCTTCATCTTCGGCGGATTCGCCCCGACAGCGGTCGCAAGACCCAGCCCCAGCAGCACTGCAATAGCCGAAGCAGCGATGTATTTAATTGTCATAAGAATGTCCTTTGCACAAGTTGAGATGCTTTGTGGGTAAATACGAACATCGGAAATACAGCCTTTAAGGGATAAACGGGTTCTTGATCACCGGCGTTATAGTCAACTTGAACAGCCACTCGAGGCCGAAGGCGTCAGCTCGCCAGCGAACCGGCCGGGTTGGACAGCTCCCTGGCGATTTCGTCGGCGCTTTTAGTGCCGGCCGGAGTAGTAACTGAATTCAGCATCAGTGCCAGACCAAGCGCAGCACGGAGATTAAAATACATAACGGATGGTACTCCCCAGGAATAGGATTGCATTGGTATCGAAATCGCCCTTTACGCGGACACCCTGCGACGTCTGGTCGATCGGCGCATCACCCGCCAGGTACAAGGTTGCACCGAGGGAATAGCCAAGATTCTTATTGGTCTCCCACGAATACGAGCCAGAGAGCTTGAAAAGTTCTTCCATTGGCAGATCGAAGGTCCGGTCCTCGTCATCGACGGGTGAGCTGTCGTAGGAAAATCCGATGGAATAGATGCCGGCCCTCGCGGTTTGATGGGCGTACGCGACACCGGCGTGCCAGGTATCCTTGAAGTTGCGATCGAGTTGCGCCACCGGGTTGAGAGCACCACCACTGAAGGCCAACTGGTTTTCACTGAACGCGGACCAGTCCTGCCAACCTGCGTTGAAGAACAGCGTATCCCTGTCCGTGTAACGGTATCTTAATCCGGCTTCCAGCCATTGCGGGTTCTTCCAGTCGATGTCTACCTCGTCGGCGCCAATCGGCAGCGCAACATTGTTTACCCTGACGTCGCCGGAAAGCTCGACGTCCATCTCCGCACGGTAGACAGCCGACAGCAGCAGAGCGTCGTTGAATCGGTAATTGAGGCTGAAATACGGCTGATAACCGACATCGTCTGCGTCCTCGATTTTCAGGCGGCCGTC
>JBDNAP010000135.1:0-9684 GCA_039768325.1 Thiogranum sp. | reverse complement strand
CCCGCTTGACCTGCGCAAGAAATGCCAGCACAGTGACCCGCACCTCGGGCGGCGTATTCGGATCATCCAGGACTTCCTGCGCCAGTTTTTCAGCGTCTTCGTAGCGCATCGAGCGGTGATAGGCCAACGCCAGTTCCAGTCTAGCCCGGTGTAGTTCCGGTTCCGTATCCAGAATCCTGCTGAATGCGCGGATCGCCGATTTTAAGCGATCGTCGTTCAGCGCCTCCATTCCCTCCCTGAACTGCGCCTCGAGTTCCGCATCCTCGGCAGACATCGCCGAACCGACGCCGGTCAGAAATGTTACCCCCAGCAGAGCAGCGATACATTTTCGCACACGCATCATCACTTGAACCATTATCCGTCCCCGGTTAATTTAAGCACTTCGAGATCGCTAATCGCCGACTCTTAAAGACTAATGAGCACACCACTAACGAGCACATCGGGCAGTCGACACAAGCGTGAAGGAAGCGGCCGCCGCGTCACTGCTGCCGCGCGACCGAGGCGGGCTACCAGGATGATTCGCAGGGCAGGAGAGGGCCCTCCCGGGCATGGCATATCCCATCAAGGTAGGTTGACTGTCCGATGTTCGGCTTAGTTCAGCAGCAAGCGACATTACAAAAATTCAATGATAAAAACAATCAATGAATGACCGCCCAGCTCATCTGCTCCACCTGTTTCTGTTGCTGTTTTCTGGCCTTACCACCCCCCTGACCACCTTGGCCTTCCCCGCCGAACTTTTCGGCTACCAGCAAAACCAGCAGACAGACATCCGAATCTTCAGCCAGTGGGTACAGGCACTCGAGCGACATCTGCTCGAAGACCGGCCGGCGGGTGACTGCAGCGACAGCGGGTTCAATCGTTGCCACCTCCAGGAATGGCAACAGTTTATCGAGTCCATACGCGGGCTCAAGCGAGGTGAACAACTGGAAGCCGTCAATCAATACGCCAACCGGAAAAACTATATTCTCGACTTAGACAATTATGGTGTTGATGACTACTGGGCAATTGCCCGGGAGTTTCTCTATTCCGGTGGCGACTGCGAAGACTATGCAATCACTAAACTGTTCTCCTTACGCTGGCTGAACTTTCCCGCCGATCAACTGAGAATCGTTGTGTTACAGGACACCAATCTGCGAGTTCCGCATGCAGTATTGGCGGTTGCCGACCAGAATGACATTGTGATTCTGGATAATCAGGTCGAAGAGGTCGTTTCACATCAGGATATCGTTCACTATGCCCCGGTCTATTCGATCAACGAACAGCACTGGTGGATTCACCTACCCCGTTAGTGGCCTGAAAACATGATATTGCAAGCTAACAACGGCAGGCCTGTGCTGGCCGGGCTCAGCGCCCTGTTCATTATCATGCTGGTCGGCGCATTTCTCATCAACGCCTACGTCAACAAGGAACGTGAGCGTGATCTCGATGACTGGTCGGTTCGCCTCAGCATGGCGGCAGAAAATCGCGTTACGGCGATCGAGGACTGGCTGACAACGCAGACCGGCGCACTCGCTGAGCTCGCCAATAACGCTTCCCTGCAGCTGTACCTGTGGCAATTGTCACAGCGCGAAGAACCGTTAACGGCGACGGAACCGGCACAGCTTTCTTTTCTACGCAATCTGATCACTGCGACGGCCCAGCGCTATGGCCTCGCTTCCACCGCAAGCAAGCCGGCGGTTCGCGCCAACCTGGCGCAAAGACAGGCTACCGGTCTCGCCCTTGTGGATAACCAACATAGACTGGTGGTCGCAACTCCCGGGATGCCTGAGCTGGACGGTGTCTTCGAGACAGCCGTTCATCAAGCCTTGCAATCCGCGACTCCCGTCATCAGCGATCTGGCGCTGGATACACAGCAACGTGTGCTTCTGGCTATTGCGGTCCCGGTCCAGTCCGTACTGGGTGGGCAAACAGATGGAAAAGGCGGTGCCGTAGTGGCGGTATTCAATGTCCAGCGTGATTTATTCCCGTTACTGAAACATGGCGTACCCTTTACCAACACTGACGAATCGCTGCTGGTTCAGGCGCGCGGTAAGCAGGTCATCTATCTTTCACCGACCGGCGACGACGGCATACCGACCCGTAAATCATTACCCCTGGACCGCCTGGAACTGGCCGCTGCCAGCGCCGTATCAATGCCGGGGCAGTTTGGTCGGTTTCATAATTATCAGGGTCGTGAAGTGCTGGCAAGCAGCCAGCCGTTGCGCAGTGTACCCTGGGTCCTTATACAGGCAGTGGATGCCAGGGAAGCGCTGCTGGAATCCAGCCGGCACCGGCGTTTCCTGATTACGTCATTTACCCTGCTGTTGTTTTTCATCGCCGCTACTCTGGTCGCTGCCTGGTGGCATGGCAGCAGCGTACGCGCCATCCATGATGCCGATGCCCTGCGCAGCAAGACACTGGAGTTACAGAAACAATCAGAACTCCTGCACGCAGTGACCGACAACACCGAGGCTTATGTACTGCTCCTGGATGAAAGGCAACAGGTCCTTTTTGCCAATGCGCAAATGGCCGAAACTGCAGGCACAGCGCCGCACGAGCTGGTGGGCAACTCCCTGGCTGGTGTTATTGGACCGGCCAATGTAGAACCGATTTCTGATTCCATAGAACAGCTGCACAAAAACCGCGGCACGCAGCATTGTACGCGGCAACTGCATATCGGCGGGGAACAAAGAACCTTCCAGTGCATACTGGTTCCGATTGAGCAGGTGGGGGAGCGCTACCGCGCCATGCTACTGGTCCTTCAGGACATCACGGAACTTCAGCGCGCACAGCAGAAACACGCCACATTATTGCGCAGGCTGGTAGAAACCCTGATGCACGTGGTTGACCTGCACGATCCGCATTCAGCACACCATTCTTCACGCCTGGTTGAGGTCGCCAATGCCGTTGGCCGGGAATTAAAGCTCGATGAAGCCGATACGCGAACCCTCGATCTTGCCGCCAGCCTGGCCAACCTGGGCAAGATTTTTGTACCCAGGGAGGTACTCACCAAGACCGAAACACTCACAGAAGCAGAGCAGGATCTGGTACAGCGCCATGTCCAGTTTGGCATCAAGCTACTGGAAGACCTGGAATTCGACGGGCCGGTTCTGGATACCATTGCGCAGAAGCAGGAACACCTGGATGGCAGCGGCTATCCGAATGGCCTGAAAGGTGACGACATCCTGTTAACTGCAAGAATACTCTCGGTCTGCAACACCTTTGTAGCCCTGATCAGTCCACGCGCTTATCGCGATGCAATCAGCATCGAGCAGGCACTGAACCGGTTACTACAGGAAGCCGGCAGCAAATACGACCGTCACGTTATTGCAGCCCTGTTCCATGTCGTCGAGAACCGCAGTCACTGGTCAGATTGGCAGAAGGAATGGCAGTAACTCGGGCAGCCGACGATTGCGTAAAGGTCTGCTGTCTTTCTTATATTCAGTTATCAGCATAGCGTGCGTAACCTGGCGGACATAAACTTTCGGGACCGTCGGCCGCACGAGCCCATGGACGGGCGCAGGTAGGGCCATGCAGGAGCAATTGCCGCGGGATGCGGCCGTCGAGCGTACAGGGATGTATTCACAGCGTGTTCCGAACGTTTATGTCCGCCAGGTTACGCACACCTTAATAATTCTCAAGCGCCGTCAACCGCTGGTGGATATCCCTGTGAATATCAATCAGCCGCACTTTGTTGTCGCCGGGTAAGGATTCAACAGCATCCACCCGGGTCGGGTAGTCAACAGTCAGCGCCAGTAATTCACCGACATTTTCCTGAATATCGGCTTTGTTCAAACTCAGCCTACGGGCAAAATTCAGACACGCCTTCACCAGGGGGTCGCCCTCAGCCGGCTCTTCACCGTAACCACCGAATGGCACAGCACACAACATGTTGTGCATGCTGTAGGCACGCATTGGCACAGGATCATAGACAGGCGAGAATCGTGCCTCACCGGCACCGCCCAGCAAAGACAGGTTCTCCAGGTGCAAATCTCCATTACCGGTGAGCAATGCCAGCAGGAGACGCCTGAATAAATGTAGCCGTGCAACTTTCTTGTCGCTTATCAGCAGCGGATCAGCAAGATCGATCACATTGGCGATACGGTCCAGTGATCCGTCGGTATGCCGGACGATATCCCTGGCACCTGCTGCCAGGATGGAATACAGGCTCTCCAGTGGCAGCGGTTTGCCCTGCGCGTCCCGGTCAAAACGTTCTATCGCCAACGCCGGCAACCCCCCTACCCCGGCAAGCCAGTAACGCGGGACATCAAAACCGGCGTCCCGGTGAAGGTCCAGCGTCATGGCTTCCAGCCCAGCCAGTCCAGGGTAAGCCTGTGCACGTTCAATCTTCAATACCACGTCGATGCGGTCTTTCTGATCCGCCTTGTTGGGAAGGCTGATGCGCCCGTCCCAGCCACTTGCCGGTATCGCCACCAGCAACTTGGGTATTGCACCCCCAACAGAGGGCGTGGGCCCCAGGCTTTCCAGGATAAAGCGGGCGTCCGCATCCAGCCAGGAGATCATGTCCTTGAGGGAAAAACCGAACTGCTCACCAATCGGTACCAGTGGCCCGCTATCGGTATTTGCATACCAGGATTCAGCAGCTGCGTCGTCCGCAAAGACATCGACGTGCCCGATGCCCCCATGCCCGGTATGCGCAAGCAGTGCCAGATCCGCGTCAAACCGGCTTGCCGGCTCAATACCCTTTTCACGCAAAAAAGCCAGCATGAGTTTGCGCTGAAAATTCTGCTCATCGGCAGGCGGTATCAGGGCACGAAAACGCGGGTGCAGCGAACCACTCTGACGATGAACAATTGTGCTGTCACGAAACAGTTCGGGCGGGTAGACCAGGCTAAGGCCCGCCAGGTCAGACGCTGAATAATCCGCGGTGTAGGAAAAACGCGCGTCGTCGTCGGTGACATACAGCGCCCCCATCTTTACCGGCTCAACACCGACTCGTGTCCAGATACTGAGCTGGGTATCCTGCATCAGAAAAGTTCGCCCCGATTCACTTTTTCGGCGTAGTCACTATCGGGCAGCAGCGTCAGTCTCAACCCCACAGCAGATGCCAGCTTTGCCAGGGTATCGAGATCTGCACGACCGCTACGTTTGATTCGTGAAATACTGGATTCCGGCACTGAAGCCCGCTGTGCCAGGGTATTCTGCGACCAGCCCCGTGCCTTGGCGTGCTGGAGGATCTCAGCCATCAGACTGGCTGTCAGCGATTCATTTTGAGCGATCGATATTGTCATATACGTCAAGTGTAAACAAAAATATATATTGACGCAAAAGTTAATTATAGATAATATATTATTTATATAGTCTTTAACGTCAATTTATTGTATAGAAGTAATTAATTTCTAGAAAATAATACCTGGCGATCATCGAGCGTATGTCGAACTTCACCTATTTCTGCAGCTTACGCTGCCGGCGGCGTTGACGGATCTGGTAAAGGGTCAGGACAGGCCCGGAAATGGCGTAACCGAGAAAACCTAAAAACAGCACACTCGGCGGGTGGCTGGAGACTACAACAAACAGCAGCACCATCATGATCAGCGTAAAAAACGGTACCCGGTTCTTGAAATCGACTTCCTTGAAACTGTAGTAACGTACATTGCTGACCATCAAGGCCCCCATGGAAGCGGCCAGTAGCGCGCCGACCACCCACATATCGCTGCCATCCAGACCGTTGTCTTCGCTGAACCATATCAGACCAGCCAGTACAGCGGCCGCGGACGGGCTGGGCAAACCCTGAAAGTAGCGTTTATCTGCCGTGCCTACCTGGGTGTTGAAACGTGCCAGCCTCAATGCAGCCCCTGCGGTATAGATAAAAGCTGCAAGCCAGCCCAGCTTGGACCACACCCAACCCTGCTCAATCATGCTGCGCAGGGTCCACTCAAACACGATCAGTGCCGGCGCCAGACCAAAGCACACCATATCGGACAAACTGTCATACTCGACACCAAACTCACTGGCAGTATGGGTCAGTCTGGCTACCCGCCCATCGATCCCATCCATAACCATGGCGACAAATATCGCAATGGCTGCGGCTTCAAAGTTATCGCTCATCGCAGCAACAATGGCGTAGAATCCGGCGAACAGACCCGCTGTCGTGAACAGGTTGGGAAGGAGATAGATACCCCTGCGGCGCGGTCTTTGCTGCTGCTCTTCGTCATCCATAGTCTTGTACGCAGACAGATTCAAAATCCGTCCCCGGTTAAGCTTACTTATGAACCAGTGTCGCTATTACATCAGATCCGGCATTCACGCTCGAACCGCATTCAACCTGGGCCCGGCTGTTGATCGGCAGATAAATCTCGACCCGTCCACCCAGCTGAATGAAACCGCAACGCTGACCTTGCCCGACCCGCTGACCGATCTGCACATAACACCGCGGCAGATTGTTCAACGGTCCACGATGCATCACCACAACCAGATCATCGTCCTCATCGGTTTTCACCCACACGCCGTGCGGTCGAATGACACCATCCCCCGAGTTGGGCGGTTCCAGAAACTTCCCTTCAACCGGGCTGCGTGTACTATACACACCGAACCGGCCCATTTCGATGACCAGCAGAATCGCCTGGCGATCCAGATAAGGGTCAAGTACTTCGCCCACCGATGCAATCACACCATCGGCCGGACTGACCACCGCGAGGGGAATGGAAGGTATTTCACGCTCAGGATCGCGGAAAAGATAGACGATAAGGGCGCAGCCCACCCAGAAAGGCATGGACCAGGGCCAGCCCAGAAAATGTGCGACCAAACCGCCGATACCGGCACACACCAGGAACGGCAAGCGCCCGGCACGGGAAAAATAAGGGTATCGACCTGCAGCCATGAATCGGTGTACCTGTCAATAAGAGAGGCCGTGCGACCCCAAAATCCTAGTTCACTTTCTTGTCTACGATTTTGTTGGCGCTGATCCAGGACATCATGCTGCGCAGCTGCTCACCGACCCGCTCGATAGGATGTTCACGTCCCAGCCGACGCTTGGCTTTCAGCGTGGCGGCACCTGCCTGATTTTCCAGAATGAATTCACGCGCAAATTCACCATTCTGAACTTCTGTCAGGATGCGCTTCATCTCCGCCTTGGTCTCTGCAGTCACCACGCGAGGACCGCGTGTCAGGTCACCGTATTCAGCCGTGTTGGAAATCGAGTAGCGCATGTTTGCAATACCGCCTTCATACATGAGATCAACAATCAGCTTAAGTTCATGCAGGCATTCAAAGTAAGCCATCTCCGGCGCATAACCCGCTTCGATGAGGGTTTCGAAACCCGCCTGAACCAGTGCCGTGGCACCACCACATAACACGGCCTGTTCGCCGAACAGATCAGTCTCGGTTTCCTCACGGAAGGTGGTTTCGATTATGCCCGCACGGCCGCCGCCATTGGCGGACGCATAGGACAAAGCTGTATCCCTGGCCCTGCCACTGGCGTCCTGAAAAATGGCAATCAGACTGGGCACACCGGCGCCTTGAGTATAGGTGGAACGAACCAGGTGACCCGGTCCTTTGGGTGCGACCATAATGACATCCAGATCCGCACGTGGATCTATCTGTTCATAGTGAATATTAAAACCATGCGCAAATGCCAGTGCCGCCCCTTTTCTGATATTGGGTTCGATCTTGTCACGGTACAAGCTGGCCTGATGCTCGTCGGGCGCAAGAATCATAACCACGTCAGCATCTTTCACTGCGTCTTCGATTGACTTGACCGTCAGACCGGCATTTTTCGCTTTGGCTTCCGAAATCGAACCACTACGCAGACCGACGGTAACATCTACACCGGATTCTTTCAGATTATTCGCGTGCGCATGGCCCTGCGAGCCATATCCGATAATGCTGACCTTGGCATTCTGGATTATGGAAAGATCTGCGTCTTTGTCGTAATAGATATTCATCGCCATAGTTCTTGACCCTAAGTGATATTCAAAGTCGTGTCACACGCGCAAGGACTTCTCGCCACGCGCAATCCCCGTAACGCCTGACCGGACCACTTCTATAATGTCGGTCGGTGTAATCGCCTTGACAAAGGCGTCCAGCTTATCGCTGGTACCTGTTACTTCAATGGTATAAATGGTATCGGTAACATCGATTACCCGGCCGCGGAATATGTCCGCCAGGCGTTTGATTTCCTGCCGCCCCGCGTTAACGGCGCGAAGCTTGATCAGCATCATTTCGCGCTCGATGTGTGGACCCTCATACATATCCATGAGCTTGACCACATCGATCAGCTTATTGAGCTGCTTGGTGATCTGTTCGATGACCTCTTCAGTCCCCCAGGTCACCAGTGTCATACGCGACAAGGACTCATCCTCGGTGGGGGCTACTGTCAGTGACTCGATATTGTAACCACGGGCAGAAAACAGACCGGCCACCCTGGACAGGGCACCCGCCTCGTTTTCCATCAGGATGGAAATGATATGCCGCATGATTACACCAGTATCATTTCGTTTTGACCGGCGCCCGCCGGAATCATCGGGTAGACGTTTTCAGCCTGATCAGTCAGGAAATCCATGAATACCAGCCGGTCTTTCATCGCAAACCCTTCTTTCAAGGCGGACTGCACATCTTCAGGCCTGGTGATCTGCATACCCACGTGACCATAACTTTCTGCCAGCTTGACAAAGTCTGGTAATGACTCCATGTAAGACATGGCGTAACGGCCCTGGTAAAAGAACTCCTGCCACTGGCGCACCATGCCCAGGCAGCCATTGTTCAGGTTTATGATCTTTATAGGCAGACCATACTGCAGGCAGGTAGACATCTCCTGAATGCACATCTGGATACTGCCTTCGCCGGTCACACAGGCTACGGTCTCCTCGGGGTGCGCAAACTGAACGCCCATCGCCGCTGGAAAACCAAATCCCATGGTGCCCAGACCACCGGAATTGATCCAGCGATTCGGCTTGTCAAACTTGTAGAATTGTGCCGCCCACATCTGGTGCTGACCCACATCAGAGGTCACGTAGGCTTTGCCCCTGGTAACCTCATACAAACTTTCCACGACGTACTGAGGTTTGATGAGATCGCTGTCACGGTCGTACTTCAGGCAGTCCATGGCACGCCATTCCTCAATCTGCTTCCACCAGACTTTCAGTGCGGCAGCATCCGGTTCCGGTTTGCTCTCCTTGAGCAACTTGAGCATCTCGCGCAACACCTGATCCACTGGACCGACAATCGGAACATCGACTTTAACATTCTTGGAAATACTGGCCGGATCGATATCAATGTGAATGATCTTGGCCGTCGGGCAGAATTTCTCGACGTTACCGGTCACGCGGTCATCGAAACGCGCACCTATGGCAATCAGCACGTCACAGTTGTGCATGCCCATATTGGCTTCATAAGTACCGTGCATACCGAGCATGCCCAGACACTGTTTGTCCGTTGCCGGATAAGCACCCAAACCCATCAGTGTGTTGGTGATGGGATAGCCCAGCAACCTGGTCAAATCGGTCAACTGTCGACTGCCCTTGGAAAGTATTACCCCGCCACCGGTATAGAGCATCGGCCGCTTGGCGGTCAGCATCAGATCAATAGCCTTTTTTATCTGACGCGGATGACCCTTGGTTATCGGATTATACGAGCGCATTTTGACCCGTTTCGGATAATGGTAGCTGGCCTTTTGCGCAGTGACATCCTTCGGAATATCAACCACCACCGGACCAGGCCGCCCGGTGGTAGCGACATAGAATGCCT
>JBDNAP010000134.1:0-12200 GCA_039768325.1 Thiogranum sp. | reverse complement strand
GATGTAGATGTCTTTTTTATCCGGGGTAATGGAAACCTGGGTAGAATCGACATTAAACTTGATGTATCCCCGGTCCTGATAATAGGATCGCAGGGTTTCCAGGTCCGCGGCCAGTTCCTGCTTGGAATACTGGTCATCCTTTGTATAAAAGGACAGCCAGTTCGGCGTGCTTTGCGATAAGCGTTTCAGTAGTGTCTTATCGCTGAAGACACGGTTACCGACAATACTGATCTGCCTGATCTTGGCGACCGCACCTTCAGAAACATCGATCAGGATACCAACCCTGTTGCGCTCCAGGGGCGTAACCGTCGTCTCGATTTTGACACCATACTTACCACGACTGTAGTACTGGCGCTCCAGCTCGAGCTCGACTTTTTCCAGCAGTGAACGATCAAACACCTTACCCTCGGCCAGACCGATATCCTTTAGTGATTCCAGCAAGGGTTCCGTCTCTATATCGTCATTGCCTTGAACCTTGATACTGGCAATCGCCGGGCGTTCCTGCACGATGAAGACCAGCACGTCCCCATCGCGTTCCAGTTTGATGTCCCTGAAGTACCCCGACTTGTACAGGGCACGAATGGTGAGTTCGGAATCGTATTCGGTGAATTCACTGCCTACCTGCACCGGTAGAAAATTGAATACGGTACCCGGCGAGATGCGTTGCAATCCTTCCACACGAATATCACTGACCTCGAAGGTCTCGAAGGCGTAGACAGGAAAGGGTAAAGCAAAGAACAGTATTTGCAGAAAGCGATGCATTAAAAATCCCGACGGTTCAGGCTCCGAACAGACGCGATAAATCGTTATAAAAGGCAACTGTCATCAATGCCAGCAACAACAATATTCCCAGTTGCTGACCGAACTGTTGTGCCGAATCAGACAGCGGTTTGCCCTGCACCCACTCAATCGCGTTGTACAGCAGATGACCGCCGTCCAGCACGGGGACAGGCAACAGATTCAGCACCCCCAGGCTGATACTGACGATAGCCAGGAACTTCAGGAAACTGGCCAGTCCGACCCGGGCGGAATAACCGGCATACTGTGCAATACTGATAGGTCCGCTGATATTTTCAACAGAAGCCCTTCCCGACAGCATCCCCCACAGGGTACGCACTGTGAGTGCCGTCATCTCCCAGGTTTTCTGCACGGATTTGCCCGCCGACTCGACTATTCCGTAGCGCACTTCGGTACGCGTGTTATCCTGTGCGGCTTCCGGTTGACGCACGTATGCACCTATTTGTCCGATGGTCTCGCCGTCCTGTTTCACCGCCTTTGGAACCAGGACGACGTCCAGTTGATCGGTGCCACGCAATACCCTGAGCTGGAGCGCCTGTTCCGGGTGCGCACGTACATGATCCACCCATTCCGACCAGGTTTCGATGGCCTGTGTACCGACCGATAGGATGCGGTCGCCCGGCTTTAAACCGGCTTGCTCCGCCGGTGCATTCTCGACCAGACGATCGATCACAGGCGGCAGCCTCGGCCGCCATACGGAAAGCCCCAGGTTGCCAAGCAGACCGCCTTTATCGAGGGCTTCCGGCACCTCAGCGAAGTCGATAGTCAGCAGCCGCTGGATATTGTCCGGGTTGCGCACGAGAATTTCGGCATGCTCGCCTGATAAGGCTGCATCCAGCAGCTCTATTGTTGCTGCATCCCAGGTCGGTGTTGCCTTGCCGGCGATACTCAAAAACTCGTCGTTTTTCTGGAAGCCGGTCTGTTCGGCAACCGACTGTGGTTTGATTTCACCGACCACCGGACGCAGGCCCGGCACACCGCTGACAAACATCAACCAGTAGGCACCTATTGCAAACAGAAAATTAAACAGCGGACCGGCGAGAATCACCGCAGTACGCACCCATAGCGCCTGCCGGTTAAATGATCGTGACACTTCGGCGGGTGCAACCGGAGCCTCACGTTCATCCAGCATCTTCACATAGCCGCCCAGTGGCAAGGCGGCGATGACGAACTCGGTCCTGTCAGCTCCGAATCTGCGTTTCCATATCGGTTTTCCAAAACCAATGGAAAATCTCAGCACCCTGATACCGAGTTTCCTGGCAACCCAGAAATGACCGAACTCATGCACTGCCACCAATACGCTGATGGCAACAATG
The DNA here is from genome assembly GCA_039768325.1 of Thiogranum sp. Taxonomy (GTDB): domain Bacteria; phylum Pseudomonadota; class Gammaproteobacteria; order DSM-19610; family DSM-19610; genus Thiogranum. The sequence continues at coordinate 10,086 of JBDNAP010000134.1, read as the reverse complement.
AACGCCAGCAGTGAGCCACCGAACCCGCTCATACAGTCGCCCGCTTGCGTTGCCTGGCTTCGATCATCTCGTTGGCGCAGTCTCGCGCCAGGGCATCCTCTTCCAGAATGATCTCAAACGAGTCCGCGTCCCGTAGCGTAACTTGCGCCAGCGTGGCTTCAATGACGCCGGCTATGGCGGTAAAATCAATGCGGCCATCCAGAAAGGCGTGTACAGCCATCTCGTTAGCCGCATTCAGAACAGCAGACGCCGTTCCCCCGGCCCGCCAGGCTTCCTGGGCCAGACGTAAACAGGGAAAACGCTGCAGGTCCGGTGCTTCAAAATCGAGCCTGGCCGTCTTCAGCATATCCAGGACATCGACTCCCGCATCAATTCGTTCCGGCCAAGACAGGCAGTTGGCGATCGGGGTACGCATATCGGGGTTACCTAACTGGGCCAGTACCGAACCGTCCCGATACTGCACCATGGAATGAATAACACTCTGCGGATGAATCAGTACCTGCAGCATCGATTCGGGAACAGAAAACAGCCAGCAGGCTTCGATCAGCTCCAGGCCTTTGTTCATCATGGTGGCGGAATCCACTGAAATCTTACGCCCCATATCCCAGTTCGGGTGACAACAGGCCTGATCCGGCGTGATCCCGGATAATTGATCGAGTGGGGTGGTTCGAAACGGTCCACCCGAAGCGGTCAACAGTATTTTCACGACACTCTCCGGCTGGCCCGAGCCAGGCAAAAAACCCTGCGGCATGCATTGAAAAATGGCGTTGTGTTCACTATCGACCGGCAACAATTCAGCACCACCGGCCTTAGCCTGTTGCATGAACAGTGCGCCGGACATCACCAGCGCTTCCTTGTTGGCCAACAGTACCCGTTTACCCGATCTCGCCGCTTCCAGGGTGGGCAACAAGCCGGCAGCACCGACTATACCGGCCATGACACAGTCAACACTATCGAGCCCGGCCACTTTAACCAGCGCATCGAGACCGCTCATGACCTCGATATCGGGTGCCTGTTCATGCAGGCGACTGTACAGCTGTTCGGCTGCACTTTCGTCCGCCATCACCGCGAACTCGGGGCGATGCTCGAGACACTGTGCGAGCAGGCGGTCGACATCCTGATTCGCTGTCAGCGCAACCACCCGGTAGCGATCGCTGTTGCGCTTGACAACATTCAGCGTACTGACGCCGATGGAGCCGGTGGCGCCCAGCACGGTGATTCCCGTGCGCTCGCTCATAACTGTATCCATCGCAAACCGAGCAGGAAAACAGGTGCCGCCGCCAGCAGACTATCGATACGATCCAGAATGCCGCCGTGGCCGGGTATCATGCTGCCCGAATCCTTGACCCCGCGCTGACGTTTCAACAGGCTTTCCAGCAAGTCTCCGGCAATGGAAAATAACACGGTCACCAGGCAAACCAGTATAAATCCGGCCAGCGCCGAACCCTGCAAATCGATGAATCGCGCATAGCCGAATGCAAACAGGGAGCAGGCTGCCAGCGCACCCAACACGCCTTCCCAGGTTTTACCCGGACTGACCCTGGGTGCCAGCTTGTTGCGACCGAACTGCCTGCCGGCAAAGAAAGCGCCGCTGTCGGCTACCCACACCAGCACCAACACGTACAACACCCAGTGCGGCCCCTGATCCGGCCGGCTGTGCAGGACTACCAGCGCCAGCCAGGTGCTGATCAAGAGGCCGACACCCAGCAGTGCCTTGGCCAGTGCGTGTATGCGTGTGGCCTCAGTACCCAGTGCAGGCCGCGTGATCCAGTACAACACGAACAGCCACCAAACCAGCGCTGACCACAACACGATATCAACCACGAGCTCCGATTGCGCGAAAACCCAGGCTAGAGCGATGCAGAACAGGGTTAACAGCAGATAGCCGATACGCGCCGCCATGTGCGGCAAGGGGATCAGTGCGCCCCACTCCCAGGCGGCGAGCAGCATGGCCAGCGCAGCGATCAACGCGAAACCGGACAGATTCAGTTTCAAGACGACCAGCACCACCAGCGGCACGCCGATCATCGCGCTGATGAAACGTAGCTTAAGCACGTTTGGACTGTTCAATCTGATCGCCCGTCTGCCCAAAACGCCGTTGGCGGCCGGCAAAGGAACGCAACGCTTCTGCAAAAGCCGTGTCTGCGAAGTCCGGCCATAACAGATCGGTGAAATATAACTCGGTATAGGCCAGTTGCCACAATAAAAAGTTACTGATGCGCTGTTCACCACCGGTACGAATAAAAAGATCGGGTTCCGGCAGGTCGGCGATGCAGAGTTCCGCGCCGAGGGCATCGCTGTCGATCTCTTCCACGTCGAGTTCACCAGCGACGGCTTTGGCGGCCAGACGCCTGGTCGCTTCGGCCAGATCCCAGCGGCCGCCATAGTTTGCAGCGATGACCAGTGTCAGACGGTCGTTATGGGCGGTCTGTTGCTCCGCAGCCTCCATCAGGGAACGCAGCTTGGGATCGAAGGCTGTGCGATTACCGATAAAGCGCATACACACACCGTTTCTGTCGAGGCGATCAACCTCCTTTTTCAGCGTGTGAACGAACAAATCCATCAGCAGGCCAACTTCAGCCTTTGGCCTGCGCCAGTTTTCACTGGAGAAAGCAAACAGTGTCAGCGCTTCGATACCACGGCGTTGACACGCGGTAACGATGCGTCGAACCGCTTTTACGCCTTCACGGTGCCCCATATAACGCGGCAGGTTCTTCTTGTTAGCCCAACGGCCATTGCCATCCATAATGATGGCAACATGGCGAGGCAACGCCAGTTGTGTAGGCCGCGATTCCGCCTGGACGTTTTCCTGTGCCATAACCGGGACTAGTGTACCTCGTTACTCATATTGACCCGATCAGCGAGCCAGGCAGTGCTTAGCTCAACAAAAGTAGGCGCTTCAGGCGAGGCTTGCCTCGCAGGGAATGGCCGCTCCCTTTGCAAGCGGCGTAACGCAGCGGGTGACCACTTCCCGGCTCGCCCACAGGGAGCGTCCCCACGAGGCCATTGCCGCGTTGCGATCCTTGGGAAGGGCATGCCATTCCCCGCGGATCGCGCCTGGCCTAAAGCGCCTACTGTTGGTGACTGACCTCGCGGGGACGCTCTGAATGGGTCAATATGAGTGACGAGGTACACTAAATTTCCATCAACTCCGCTTCTTTGGCGGTGAGCAGTTTGTCCACTTCCTCGACAAAGTGATCGGTCAGTTTCTGGATATCATCCTGGGCGCGCCGCTCATCGTCCTCGGATATCTCTTTCTCTTTCAAGAGTTCCTTGAAGTCATTATTGGCGTCGCGGCGGATATTACGGATCGCCACACGGGCGCCCTCTGCTTCCGCGCGCACCACTCGCACCAGGTCTTTGCGGCGTTCCTCTGTCAGCGCGGGCATCGGGATACGGATTACGTTTCCCGCACTGCTCGGATTCAAACCCAGGTCCGAGGTCATGATGGCTTTCTCGATCACCTTTACCATGGGTTTCTCCCACGGTGTAAGCATCAGTGTGCGGGAGTCCTCGACGGAAATATTCGCAACCTGTGACAAGGGCACTTCGGAGCCATAATAATCGACCCGGATGTGATCCAGCAGACTGGTGTGGGCCCGTCCCGTGCGAATTTTCCCCAATTCCTTTTTCAGCGCCTCGATACTTTTACCCATGCGGGTTCTGGCATCGTCTTTTATTTCCTCAATCATCGCACTCACTCCACCAGGGTACCTACGTCCTCGCCCGCAGCTACCCGGCCCAGATTGCCTGGTGTATGTAAATCGAATACCCGGATCGGCATGCTCTGATCACGGCATAACACCAATGCCGTGGTATCCATGACCGCGAGTTTCTTGACAATAGCTTCCTGGTACGTCAATCGGTCATAGCGCCTGGCGTCCGGGTTCCTGACAGGGTCGTCAGTATAGACGCCATCCACCTTGGTTGCCTTCAGCATGATTTGCGCACCTACCTCGATAGCCCGCAGGCTGGCGGCCGAGTCCGTGGTGAAAAACGGATTTCCGGTACCGGCCGCAAAAATAACCACACGGCCTTTCTCCAGGTGGCGTACTGCCCGGCGACGAATGTAGTCCTCGCAGACCTGGTTAACTTGCAAAGCAGACATGACACGACACTTGCTGCCCATTTTCTCCAGCGCGTCCTGCATGGCCAGTGAATTAATCACCGTCGCCAGCATGCCCATGTGGTCACCGGTGACCCGATCCATACCAGCCTGGGCAAGCCCGGCACCGCGGAATATGTTACCGCCGCCAATCACCAGGCCGATTTCCAGACCGGCCGCGCTCAGTCCATGAATTTCCTCTGCGATACGCGCGATGACAGCGGGTTCAATACCGTAGTTACCGTCGCCCATCAGGGCTTCACCGCTCACTTTCAGCAGAATCCGGCGGTAGGCAAACTGGCTCTTTTGCATAATCCTTATTCTGTTACAAAACGGGGTCGCAGCGCGACCCCATAAATCATACCGGGAAGCAGACCTCACGTCCCGCCCCGGGGCACACTAAAATCAGCTGCCCTGAACCTGCGCCATGACCTCCTCGGCGAAGTTTTCGGACTTTTTCTCGATCCCTTCTCCCAGCTCGAGACGTTCAAAAGCCCTCACACTCGCACCGGCGGCCTGCAGCAGTTTGCCGACCGTCTGGTCGGGGTCTTTCACAAACGGCTGGCCCAACAGGGTGATTTCACCGAGAAACTTGCGGATACGCCCGCTGACCATTTTTTCGATAATAGCCGCCGGTTTGCCGCTGGCTTCCGCCTGGGCGGAGAATATCTCTTTCTCCTTGTCGAGCAGTTCCTGTGCTACCCCCGACTCGTCAACACACACCGGTTTGCTGGCAGCGATGTGCATGGCGATGTCTCTGGCCAGATCGGTGTCACCGCTTTCCACGTCCACCAGAACGCCGATGCGGTTGCCGTGCAGGTAACTGGACATTGCCCCGGCAGCGGCTTCAAGACGAACGAATCGGCGCACATTGATATTTTCGCCAATGCTCGCAACCAGACTGCGACGTGCTTCTTCCACCGTTTCGCCACCGGCTTCCAGCGGCATTGCCAACAAGGCGTCCATGTCCGTCGGCATATCATTCAGCACGCGCTGGACGACGGCGCGTGCAAAATTCTGAAAGTCTTCTTTCTTGGCGACAAAATCGGTCTCTGAATTGACTTCTGCCATCGCCGCAGCTTTGCCATCGCCACTGACTTCGACGACGACAATACCTTCGGCCGCGACACGGCCTGCCTTTTTGTCTGCCTTGGCCAGGCCGGATTTACGCAAGGCTTCAGCAGCCGCTTCCATATCGGCATCGGCTTCCACCAGGGCCTTCTTGCATTCCATCATGCCGCAGCCGGTACGCTGACGCAGTTCTTTGACCTGCGCTGCTGTAATTGCCATGACTCTTACCTCTTAAAGGACTGAATAATGTTGAAAGCGGATTATTCCGCTCACTGAGTCTCGCTTCCACCTCTGACTTCGATGAATTCATCTTCGTTGGTGCCACCGACCTGGGCCATTGCACTACGGCCCTCATCCACGGCATCCGCAACACCCTGCACATAAATCTGAATTGCGCGGATCGAATCATCATTACCCGGGATAACATAATCGACATTTTCCGGTGAATTGTTCGAATCAACAACACCAACAACCGGGATACCCAGTTTCTTCGCTTCCGAAACGGCGATTTTTTCGTGGCCGACATCGACAATGAACATGGCGTCAGGCAGGCGATTCATGTCCTTGATACCACCCAGACTGCGATCCAGTTTGTCCTTTTCGCGGGTCAGCATCAGCGCCTCTTTCTTGCTGATCTTGTCGAAGGTGCCATCCTGATCCATCGCCTCCAGGTCTTTAAGCCGCTTGATGGACTGGCGCACCGTTTTGAAATTGGTCATCATGCCACCCAGCCAGCGATGATTGACGAAAGGCATCTTACAGCGTGCAGCCTCGCTACGGATGGTGTCGCGTGCGGAACGCTTGGTACCGACAAACAGCACCGTGCCCTTATTGCCTACCAGCTTGCCGATAAAATTCATGGCATCGCTGTACAGCGGCAGGGTTTTTTCCAGATTAATAATGTGGATTTTACTGCGTTCACCGAAAATGTAGGGGGCCATCCTCGGATTCCAGAAACGGGCCTGATGCCCGAAATGTACGCCGGCTTCGAGCATCTGGCGCATACTTACGTTCGACATAATATACAACCTCTTTGTAGGGTTAAGCCTCCATACGCCCCATGCAGCAACCCGGTAACCCAGGCACCCGACCGCATGTGTCGGCGTATGTGTGGATTTAATTTAAGGTCCCGCGACAGACGGTCACAAAACCCATGTACAACAGACTGTTAACAAGCCGCGCTTTATACCATACACTGCGCGTAACAGCAATCGTTTCGGCGATTTAAGGGGCTTGCCGGCGCGCGGAGTTCCAACTGTAAATCAATTCTTACGGACCCCGGGGGGAGACAGGACGGCATGACGGTATCAATAAAAACAGCCGAAGAAATCGAAAAAATGCGTGTCGCCGGCCGGCTGGCCGCGGAGGTGCTGGAGATGATCGGGCCGCAGGTCCAGGCCGGTACCAGCACCCAGGAACTGGATCGCCTGTGCCACGACTTTATCGTCGACACACAGGGTGCTATCCCGGCGCCGTTGAACTATCGCGGCTTCCCCAAGTCAATCTGTACCTCATTGAATCATCAGGTGTGTCATGGCATCCCTGGGGATCGCAGATTGAAAAATGGTGATATGCTGAATATCGATATCACCGTCATCAAGGATGGCTTCCATGGCGATACCAGTAAAATATTCTTCGTGGGTGAACCTTCGCTCATTGCCAGGCGATTGGCGGTGGTTGCCTACGAATGCATGAATCTGGGTATCCAAATGGTGAAGCCGGGTGCAATGCTGGGTGATATCGGCCACAGTATCCAGCGCCACGCAGAAGCTCATAACTATTCGGTGGTCCGCGAATACTGCGGACACGGGATTGGCCGCGAGTTCCACGAGGATCCACAGGTTCTGCATTACGGCAGATCAGGGACAGGCCTGATTCTGCAACCGGGCATGACTTTTACCATCGAACCGATGATCAATGCCGGCAAACGATACACCAAGGTGCTCCGGGACGGCTGGACGGTCGTGACCAAGGATCACAGTCTTTCCGCTCAATGGGAGCACACCATATTGGTCACCGAGAATGGCTATGACGTACTCACATTGCGCGGCGATGAAGACATCTGATGTCCGCTGACGGCAATCAGCAGATATCGACTGCGGATACAGGCAGCAGTGAAAAATTCGAACAGTGGTTTCAGCTGGCTGAACTGGACCGGTCTTTCCAGGGTGATACCCCCCCCCTGCCGCTATGCCGGGAATTCCTCAAGGCCTCGAACCAGGAGTTGTCCAGACAGTTCCAGGCCGGTGCCGACATCGAAGAACTGATACGCGCGCGCGGCTGGCTGATAGACCAGGTGCTGAACCGCTGCTGGGACCGGACGCTGGCAGGTTTTAACGGCGCGCTGGTCGCAGTCGGCGGCTACGGCCGCAATGAACTGCTACCGGGTTCGGATATTGACATCATGTTGCTGCTTGCCGAAGCCGAAGATCAAGGCACGAAAGAGAAGATAGAAACTTTCCTGATGCTGCTCTGGGATATCGGGCTGGAGGTCGGGCACAGTGTGCGGACGCCGGATGATTGCTATGAACAGGCGGAGGCGGACATCACGGTAGCGACCAATCTGATCGAGGCCAGGCTGATAACCGGGTCGAACGATCTGTTCCAGTCGATGCGCGAACGCGTCGGCCCGGACCAGGTCTGGCCGAGCCGGGATTTCTTTGCCGCCAAGTTAGAAGAACAGGAGCAGCGCTATCATCGTTTTAACGATGCCGTCTACAACCTCGAACCCAATATCAAGGAAGGCCCCGGCGGTCTGCGCGATGCCCAGATGATCGGCTGGGTCGTAAAACGCCATTTTGGCTCGAACAGCCTGGAAGACCTGGTGGCCAGGGGCTTCATCACCGAAAACGAATACCTGACTCTGATGGACGGGCAGCGCTTTCTCTGGAAGGTGCGCTTCGGCCTGCATCAAATCACCCAGCGGCGTGAGGATCGCCTGCTGTTCGATCACCAGCGTACACTCGCACAACAGTTTGGCTACCAGGACAAGGAACATAAACTGGCCGTCGAATGGTTCATGAAGGATTACTACTGCGCCATTCAGGAGTTGAGCCGCCTCAACGAGTTGCTGTTACAGCTTTTCAAGGAAGTCATCCTCTATAGCGATGTCCCCGGGGAAGCCGTCGCGATCAACCGTCGTTTTCAGGTTCGCAAGGGATTTCTTGAAGTCACCGATGATAATGTTTTCAAGCGTTATCCTTTCGCCCTCCTCGAGCTGTTCCTGTTAATGGAACAACACCCTGAACTCAAAGGTGTTTCGGCCGCCAGCATTCGACTGGTGCGTGACCATCGCTATTTGATCGACGAGGCGTTCCGCGATGACATTCGCTCGCGCAGCCTGTTCATGGAGATTTTCCGTCAGCCAAGGGGGCTGACCCATGAGCTCAGGCGCATGAGCCGCTACGGCATTCTGGCCGCCTATTACCCGGTGTTCGCTAACATTGTCGGACAGATGCAGCATGATCTGTTTCACGCCTATACGGTGGATGAACACACCCTGTTTGTGGTACGCAATCTGCGGCGCTTTGCAATCAAAAAGCATGCCCATGAACTTCCGCTGTGCAGCCGCATCTTCGAGACCATTCCCAAGCCCGAACTGCTTTACCTGGCGGGTTTTTTCCATGATATTGCCAAGGGGCGCGGTGGCAGCCACTCTGAGCTGGGTGCCGTGGAAGCGCAAAAATTTCTGCAACGACACGATTTGAGCCCGTATGACCAGCGACTGGTGGCCTGGCTGGTCGAGAACCACTTACTGATGTCGCAGATCGCGCAACGCAGGGATACATCGGATCCCGATGTCGTCAATGAATTTGCTCAGCAGATGGGTGACCGCACACGCCTGAATTATCTGTATCTGCTCACCGTAGCCGATGTTCGTGCCACCAACCCGACACTATGGAACAACTGGAAGGATACCCTGTTCAAGGATCTGTACGCCGCGACAAACCGTGCCTTGCGCCGCGGCCTGGAAAACCCCTTGCACCGTGATGAACTGATTCTCGACATCAAGACAGCCGCACTGGCAAAACTGGCCGGCAAAAACATCAATTTCGTTCGACTACAGGCGCTGTGGGATGAGTTCCCCGAAGAGTACTTCCTGCGCCACAATGTAGACGAAGTTATCTGGCACGCGGAAACCATTTTGAAACCCGGCCACAGCGAAGGTGTCCGTGTCGACCTGTGCCCGAATTCTCCACGCGGGGGCAGTGCATTGTTCATATATACTCCGCTCATAGACCGGCTGTTCAGCCGTACCACCGCACTGCTCGATCAGTTAGGCCTGACGATTACCGATGCGCGCGTCATCACCTCAAAGCGTGACTATGCCATCGACACCTACCTGCTGCTCAATGCTGCCGGCGAACCGATTGTGGACCATTATCAACTGGAAGAAATTTCTACGCTCATGGAAAAAGTGTTGTACTCTGAGGATGAACCATCAAGTTCGGTGTCGCGTCCCGCAGAGCGCCGGCTGCGTCATTTCCAGGTCCCGACACGGGTCTATTTTCACACCGATGAAAAGAGTCAACGCACGATCGTCGAACTGTTTACCACCGATTTTCCGGGCCTGCTGTCAAATGTGGGCCAGGTGTTCGATGACTCCGATGTGTCCCTGCAGAACGCTAAAATTGCGACCTTCGGTTCCCAGGCGGAAGATGTCTTTTATGTGAGCGGCAGGGACGACCGGCCGTTGACCGAGGAACAACAGGACGAATTGCGAGAGACGCTGATCCACTCGCTGGACGCGCCTGCTTAGAACCTGGAACCTCCGCCGTCAGAACGAAACCTGACAGGGTGTACGCCGTGCGCTCCCGGGTTCTGTCATGTCCAATGTGCCTGTCGCGGCCGGGGAACCGCCGCTCGACGGGCGCACGGATTCCAGCCTGATCCGGTCAGGCGTCGACTTC
>JBDNAP010000133.1:0-2743 GCA_039768325.1 Thiogranum sp. | reverse complement strand
TGCTTCTGAACGCCTGGCGACTGTTTCGTGGCCCGGACGCCACCGACCGCATCCTCGCCCTCGATACGCTTTACATCAATGCCGCGGCCGCGATTGTGCTCTATGGCGTTCACATCGGGCGTCCGGACTTCTTCGAAGCGGCGCTGCTGATCGCCCTGCTCGGCTTCGTGAGCACCATGGCGCTGGCCAAGTTTCTGCTGCGCGGGGATATCATCGAATGATTGCTACGCTGGTGGATTGGCTTACCGCCACCTTGCTGCTGCTCGGCGCCATCTTCGCGCTGCTGGGTTCCATCGGCCTGGCACGCCTGCCCGATATTTTTACCCGCCTGCACGGACCCACCAAGGCGACAACGCTCGGCATCGGCGGCATTCTTCTTGGCTCCACGCTGTTTTTCTCGCTGCGACAGGGCTTGAGCCTGCACGAGATACTGGTCAGCCTGTTCCTGTTCCTGACCGCACCGGTGAGCGCTCACCTCATCGCCCGCGCCGCCCTGCAGCGACGCTGCAAGAGTCTCGCCCAGCCGCCAAAGACTGAAGACTGAAAACGGCTGCACATCGATAAATTCTGTCAGTCTACTCCCGTTGCGGGTGCAGCGGCTCGATCAGAGATGACTGAGAAACCCTGTTCACCGGGTCTGAATTGAACCACTGCTCCGCCTCACGCAGCAGCCCGGCGCCATCCCAGTCAACGGTTTCCTGTCCGTATAAGGCGCGGTTGAGTTCCTCAATGGAAGCGGCGAAAGTCGGACCTACGCGGTTGGCAATGGCGCCAAGGCTGGTAGGTGGTCGTTCCTGCCAGCGGTTCTTTGCCAGCTTCAGCAAGGCGATTCTGCAGGCCCCGACATCGTTGTGCCGACAGGCCCGTTTGAGCTCTCGAAACGCTTCGTTTGCCCTCTCCGGCTGGCGCGAGGATAACCGGGATTCAGATTCAGGATCAGTCCTTTTCCCTTGTCTCCACCAGAACAATACGGTCGTCAGCCAGCCGAATACAAGCACCACACTCAGCCAGGGCCAGAAGCCGGCGTTATCCCGTTGTTGCGTGATTTCCGCCGGCGGTGAAGCAGTGACTGCCGGATCTGGCGCAAGCGGCGGTGCCGGCTGCTTGTCGGCCGTGGCGCTGACCTCGATACTGCGCGCGGGAATGCGTGCCAGCTGTTGTTGCCCCGTTTCGGTATTCCACCAGGGAATTTCAATCGCCGGCAATTCAAAGCGTCCGGGACGGCTGGGCAATATCGCGACCTTCTCCTGCCGCATACCGATCAGGCCATCTGCCCGGGTTTGATTCTTGACGAGCGGCTGATCGGCATATTGTTTGAGACCCTCCGCCAGCGTACCGACCAGGCCTGGCAATTGCGCGCCGGCGATACCGCTGGCGGTCAGCGTGATGGTACGGGTCAGCGGTTCGCCGACGTGGAACCGGGGTGGCTCTTGTGGCCATTCCTCCGTCAACTGCAGTTCCCGGCTGGGCAGCCAGGGGCGTTGCGCGGCCGCTGGTATGGGCTGCACAGTCACACTGAAAGGTTTGGAGGTCACCCGTTTACTGCGCAAGGTCTCTTTAAAGTTGTACCGGCTCCCCTCAATGATCTGACCCTGGAATACACTGGGTTCCACCGTCAGGGTACCGCTTTGCTGGGGAAAGATGGCGAAACTTCGCTCGACGACAACATAACGCACGCCGTTGCGCAGGGTTTCGAAACTGCGGTCGTCGCCGAGTTTTTCGACCATCACCTCGACACCGCCGAGCTTCGGCTCACTGAGGCTGCCACTGCGCAGATGCACCGAATGTAACAGTCGCTGTGTATACACCAGCTGTGATTGCACATACGCCTGTTGCGGCGCCAGCTCTGCTTCCAGCAAAATGGTACTGCCACCCTGGCCAGAGGCATCGGCTGATTCGGCCTCCACCACCAGGGACAGGCTGTTGCTGCGGTCCTTGCCGAAATTGATAGCCGGAATGGTGTAGCTACCGACCTCGCGCGCCATCAGAGTCAGTTGCCATTGACTGCTGCGATCCATGCGACCGTTGATAATTTGAATCTGGCTGCCCTGGGAACGGTTGAGGATATCGAACAGGGATTCCAGCGGCGAGAAATCCGCTTCGCCGTCCGGATCTCCCTGCACATCGAAAGTCAGCAGAAACGACTCATTGACCGTTACCGGATTGCGGTCGACGTGGGCGCGAATGGTAGCGGCCTGGATTCCGCTTATGTACAGCATAAGCAATAATATAATCACGACACGCGCTACCATGGCTCGTCCTCGGGTTTTGCGCGACGCTCGCGCTGCTGGTACTGGTAACGAAATTTACGCCGCAACAGACCGCCGGGGTCATCGGGAATACGGCGCAGCCACTGTTCTGTGGCCGGATCAAATGTTTCGTCAGTCTGCTGTTCGCCGAAAGAGGCCATGTCCCTGGTATCGGTGTCTCCCTGTTGATCGGATGATTGCGCTTGCTGTGTCGACGGTGTCTGTGGGTCGGGGTCATCCTTGCCCTGATCCCGCTGCGTCTCTTCAGCGCTGCTCGCGGCATCCTGTGCCTGTGCACCCTCCTCCGGGTCGGCCGTTTCGCTTGCGGCCTGTTCAGCAGACTCCGATTCCTCTGCGCGGGAGCCGGCCTGCTGTTGATCGCCCGGTTTCTGCTCGCCTTCACGAGAGCCCTGCTGTGAATCCTGCTGAGATTCGTTCTGCTGCTGTTGTTCCTGCTGCTGTTGTTCCTGCTGCTGTTGTTCCTGCTGCTGTTG
>JBDNAP010000132.1:0-3260 GCA_039768325.1 Thiogranum sp. | reverse complement strand
CCGGTAAGGGTGAAATGGTGCGGTAAGAGCGCACCGCGCGGCTGGTAACAGCCGTGGCAGGGTAAACCCCACCCGGAGCAAGACCAAATAGGGGAGCGTTGGCGCGGCCCGCGCTGTTCCCGGGTAGGTCGCTCGAGGTGCACGGTGACGTGTATCCCAGATGAATGGCTGTCCACGACAGAACCCGGCTTACAGGCCGACTTCTTTTTGTTTCCTGGCTAAAACCGACGACTTAGGTGCGGCCTGCTGGCTGCGATATCGCACCGAAGGGCGACGTTTCCGCAGTTAATTCGGTACACCCGGTTTTAATTGCCGGTTTACGGAACAACGGTTTTAACAGAGTGTTGAATGTCATTCTCCACCAAACTGCCTGTATAATAGTCAGCCCCTATTCGAATTAAACTTGAAAATTTTTCCGTAAGGTAGACATTCCCGCTCCATGGCTGGCAAAGTTTTTATCAAGACCCACGGCTGTCAGATGAATGAGTATGACTCGGCTAAAATGCTGGACGTGCTCGCCGCTGCCCATGGCCTGCAGCCGGCCCAGTCGGCAGAAGAGGCAGATATCCTGTTGCTGAATACCTGTTCGATCCGGGAAAAAGCCCAGGAGAAGGTGTTTTCCCAGTTGGGCCAGTGGCGGGAGCTCAAACAGCAGCGTCCTGAACTGCTTATCGGCGTGGGCGGATGTGTCGCCAGCCAGGAAGGCGAGGCGCTACGGGAACGCGCACCCTTCGTTGACGTGGTGTTCGGCCCACAAACCCTGCACCGCCTGCCGGCCATGATCACCGAGGCGCGTGGCAATCAGGGTTCGGTGGTGGATGTGTCTTTCCCCGAAATCGAAAAATTCGATCGACTGCCTGAACCGCGCGCCGAGGGGCCGACGGCGTTTCTCTCGGTCATGGAAGGTTGCAGCAAGTACTGCACATTCTGTGTCGTACCCTATACACGCGGCGAAGAGGTCAGCCGGCCGTTTGATGATATTGTCGCCGAGGCGGTCAGCCTGGCAGAGCAGGGGGTTCGTGAAATCAACCTGCTGGGACAGAATGTCAACGCCTATCGTGGCAGCATGGATGATGGCTCGATGGCGGATCTCGCTTTGTTGATCACCTATATCGCTGCCATTGACGGTATCGATCGGATCCGCTATACCACCTCGCACCCGCTGGAGATGAGCGACAGCCTGATTCAGGTGTATGCTGAGGTGCCTGAGCTGGTCAGCCACCTGCACCTGCCGGTGCAGAGCGGTTCGGACCGTGTACTCGCGGCGATGAAGCGTAACCATACGGCGCTGGAGTACAAGTCCAGGATTCGACGCTTACGCCAGGCGCGGCCGGCTATCAGCCTGTCTTCGGATTTTATCGTCGGTTTCCCGGGCGAATCCGAGAGCGATTTCGAAGCTACCATGAAACTGATTGAAGAGGTCGGTTTCGATCATTCTTTCAGTTTTGTCTACAGTCGCCGGCCGGGGACGCCCGCTGCAGACATGCCGGATGATGTGCCGATGGCTGTCAAGAAAAAACGGCTGGCGCGCCTGCAGGCGCGTATCCAGGCAATGGCTGCACGGATCAGTGCCGACATGGTGGGTACGCTGCAGCGCGTACTGGTGGAAAAGCCGTCAAGAAAAAACCCGGCGCAAATGGCCGGGCGTACAGAGAATAACCGCGTGGTAAATTTTGACGCCGACCGCGATCTGATCGGCCGTTTCGTCAGCCTGCGTATTACCGAGGCCATGCCGAACTCCCTGCGTGGCGAATTTGTTGCTATAGCCGATCCCGGCGCGGTCGATAAAGCGGTTAACTGGGGTTGATCCCCGCTATAAACTGTTATTTTGGATCCCGAACCCTCATCCATCACCTTCTGCCTGCAACCCGCCGATAATCAGCGGCTGGCGTCCCTGTGTGGTCAGTTCGACGAGCATCTGCGTCAACTGGAGCGTCGTCTGCACGTGGAAATCAGTAACCGCGGCAACCAGTTCCAGATCGCCGGCAACGACAATGCACCGCAACTGGCCGGCGAAGTTCTGCAGGATCTTTATGCGGCGACTCGTGACACACCGTTAACGCCGGAACGTGTCCATCTGCACCTTCAGCAGGCCGGTCTGGAAGCGCTCGATGATAAAATTGACCGGCAGGAGCGGGACCTGGTCGTCCATACGCACCGTTGCAAGGTCAAGGCGCGCGGAGTTAACCAGCCGGACTATATTCGCAACATTCTCGAGCTCGATATCAACTTCGGTATCGGCCCTGCCGGCACCGGCAAAACCTACCTCGCCGTCGCCTGTGCCGTGCAGGCCATGGAGCGTGAGCAGGTGAGGCGTCTGGTGCTGGTCCGCCCCGCCGTGGAAGCCGGTGAACGCCTGGGTTTCCTGCCCGGTGACCTGACCCAGAAGGTCGACCCTTATCTTCGTCCTCTGTACGACGCGCTCTATGAGATGCTGGGTTTCGAGCGTGTCGCAAAACTGATTGAACGCAGTGCCATAGAGATTGCACCACTGGCCTTTATGCGTGGCAGAACACTGAATGATGCCTTTGTCATTCTGGATGAAGCCCAGAATACCACGGTGGAACAGATGAAGATGTTTCTGACACGGATCGGATTTGGTTCTACCGCGGTGGTTACCGGTGATATCACGCAAATCGATCTGCCTAAGGGTGTCAGATCCGGTCTGCGCCATATTATGGACGTCCTGAACAATGTCGAAGGTATTGGCTTCACCTATTTTGATGCGCGTGACGTGGTGCGCCATCCGCTGGTCAAAAAGATCCTGCATGCCTACCAGCGTTTTGAAGATAATGCTGATGGCGAATGATTCGCGGCCGGCGTTGGAGTTGGAAATTCAAAACGCAGTTCATGAAGCCGGCATCGCCCGGCAAGCGGGTGTCCCGGCACAGCAGGAATTTCATGGCTGGGTGGTGGCGGCATTGAAGCCTGCGAATCACCGCGTCGAAATGGTGATCCGGGTCGTTGACGAACAGGAAAGCAGGCAATTGAACAGCCGCTACCGTGGCCAGGACAAAGCGACCAACGTGCTCTCTTTCCCGTTCGCGGCGCCCGCCGGCATTCACAGCGACCACCTGGGAGACCTGGTGATCTGTGCAGCGGTGGTAAGACGCGAAGCCCAGCAACAGCAGAAAAAGGAAATCGATCACTGGGCTCATATGGTTGTGCACGGGGTGTTGCATTTGTGGGGGCTGGATCACCAGACAGAGTGGCAGGCCCGGTATATGGAAGAACTGGAAAAGCAGATATTGGCAGGGTTG
>JBDNAP010000131.1:0-4517 GCA_039768325.1 Thiogranum sp. | reverse complement strand
TGGAGGTCTGGGACGAATCCCTTCAATGCAGGCATAAAACCCCATCGAAGTGTATGTCTCATCGAGATCATCAAAAGATAATGAGGACTGTGAATGATGTTTAATAACAGACAGGAATTGAACAGACAACGGCTTCTGGGCTCTGCTGCCATCGACCCTGATTCGGATTGCTGGTTATGGCGGGGCCAGATTTCCAACAGTGGCTATGGAAAAATTATGCTCTCCACCGCAAAAGGGCGCGCGATGGAAAGCGCTCACCGGGCAAGCTATTTGGCCTTTGTCGGGCCAATACCCGAAGGCACATTCATCAGACAAAGCTGTGGCAAGCGCTTATGCATAAATCCCGAGCATCTTGAAGTGATTTTGGAAAAATCTGCGTAGCAGCAACAGCCCACACGCGGTGCAGTCTGACAGGAGCTCATTGCGCGCATCAGACATCTTGTCCGGCCATGCCGGCCGACTGTTCGGCAGCACTAGCTCTTGTGGCGATGGCACGCGTTAATCCGCGAAAAATCAGCCAGTGGAAAGGCGACATGAGATACCAGTAAACCAGCCCCAGAGCCCCCGCCGGGTGAAAATAGGCAGTGACCGTGACCCGTTGCCCCTGCAAGCCGGTTTTCAGTTCAAATTCCAGCACGCCCGCTCCCGGCGCCTTCATTTCCATGAGCAGTGTCAATCTTCTTTTCGGTTCCACTGATATAACCCGCCAGGCATCAACGGTGTCACCGACACGCAGCGCAGACCGATGTCGCCGGCCACGACGATAGCTGGGACCACCAAGCAGCCAATCGATCACACCGCGCATCACCCATAGACTATTGAGATAGTAATAACCTCGTCTACCGCCAATTGAGATGATTTGCCGCCACAGCTGGTCGATTGAAGCGGATGAAACCGCGCTGCCCGATGCACGCTTTGCATAGAAGGCGTATTCCGGGTGGTAATCGCGACATACGATGGACCCCTCCGTCCAGCGAGCCGTGATTTCCTGGCTGCGCTCGGCATCCAGTGCAGCACGTACCGACTGCTCGAAATTCAACAATGGCAAACGGATCAGCGCGCGGATCGGTGCATCGTCGGCAATCACATCCTGCTTGAGCCCCTCAATCAGGGCACGCGCAATGTTGGTGGGCACCGAGGTCACCAGGCGCAGCCAGTAGGAGGACAGGCGGGGATTCAGAAGCGGAACCGGGATGATGATCGGACGACGCCCGACCACTTCACCGTACTGACGCATGATGTCTGCATAGGTCAGCACTTCAGGGCCACCGACGTCGTACGATGTGTTGGCCATCTCATCCACATAGGGCGCCTGCAGCATGTATTCGAGCAGGTTGTCCAGTGCGATCGGCGACGATCGGGTGTGCACCCATCGCGGCGTAACCATCAGTGGCAGGTGATTGACAAGGTCGCGTACCACCTCGAAGGCCGCGGATCCGGGCCCGACGACCATACCCGCACGTAACTCGGTTACGGGCACGCTACCCGCACGCAGACAAGCGCCGGTTTCCAGGCGAGAGCGCAGATGCTCGGAAACCGGATTTGGCGGTATCAGTCCGCCGAGGTATACAATCCGTCGCACACCGGCCTGTTCCGCAGCCTGACGGAAGTTTTCGGCCGCCCGGCGATCAAGGTCGGCAAAATGCCGTCCAGCCGCCATGGAGTGGACGAGATAGTAGGCGGTATCTACCCCCGCCAGAACGCTTCCCAGGGTCTCGGGCTTCAGGGCATCGGCATCGACCAGTTCGACTCCATCCCAGCCCCTGCCTTCCAGCACCGATCGATTACGTGCACTCGCACGCACAGGGCGGTCCAGGCGCCTAAGTCGCTTTACCAGGTTGGTCCCGATGTAGCCGCTGGCTCCAAATACCAGCACCAGCCCCGACGCCATGGACAAATCAGTCATTGGAACACTCAGCCAGACCCCGGCCTCTGCGCGGCCCGCCCTGGAAGCTCATCCGGCTCATCAGCCTGCAACGCAGGCGCCGTTTCAAGTAGAACCTTCAAATTATTCATGACACGGCCGCCGCCCCGTTTGACGGCTTCACCAACACGGTGATGCAAGGGGCGCATCAGGAACGGCAGCTCCAGATTGAAGTTGAATGTCAGGCGGGTATCTGAAGCCACTGCTTCAAACCGGTAGCGTACGTTAAAATGCGGTTTTGTCCGGCTGGCAAAACGCAATTCAAGCAATGGCGTCATATGAGTCACCTGGAATCGTGCCTCGGTACAATAGCCACCATCAGAGCGCACCTGCCGGCCAATAACACCGACTCGCATATGCCCCGTGGACAGCTGCTCCAGCTCGCGAACTTCAGGTGACCACTTTGGATAGTTTTCGAAGAAATCGGTTGCTACGAACTGGTAGACGTCTTCGATACGTCGCCTGATCAGAATAGTGTTTTCAGTCTGCAGCATTGCATTGTCAGCGGGGTATCCCTTTGCAGCGATCCAGTTGGCGTCATACTCTGTCAGCGTGTATCCCGATACAGCCCTATCTGCGCGACACACAGGTCAGCGGTGAAGGCCCGCCCGATCGCAACCAGACCGATGCGTTCCAGATGCCCGAGATCCAGCTTTTTTCCGATGCGGTAGCCGTCAAATTGATCGAAGGGCAGTCGCACAGTCAACCAACGACCGGGCGCCGGGAAAGAAGCACGATAGGACTGCCAGGGCAACCAGACATCATCGGTGCGCAGGTGCACATTGTACTCCTGATCATTACCGTACACCTCCAGCATTAGCCCGGCATAGGTAGAGGCATCGGCTGCCGGTGTAGACCGGATATCCAGCGCCGCCTGAATGAATCCACCGTTGTTTGCCAGGCTCACATCGCCTTGCAGTCGCAGACAGGCTTTGTTCTCAATGGTTGCCACTGACAAATCACCACTCGAGCGGCCACCCATCACAGCGTCGGTGACCATACGCCAGTTATTGCCAAGCCTGGATTCGAGCCCACCGCTGCGGCGGTCGTCGATTATCAGCGTTTCATCGGCCATAAGTGCTGCACAGCAAATACAGGCAAAACCCGCCAGCGCAAGGGGCCACACATTAGCGCCCTTGAGGATCAGGCATCGCCCTGATCAGCACAAGGCACAGGGAGACTCATTCTCCACGGCGCACGGTTACAGGTCTCGTATAGTCCGCAACGTGCTGTGCAGCCTCTGCAAGGCAGTTGCCTGACTTCCTGTTGCGATTCAGGGTCGTTGTTTTCAGCATTGGCGCTGTCATTATCGACATTCAAGTGCATGGTATTCACTGACCTCGCACGCTGGAACAATAAGTCTCGCGGCAGGCCGCCTGCGAACTTGTCACCCTACAGCTGCCAATGCACAAAGTATAAATTATGTATAACTATTGTCAAGGCGGGCGACGCAAACAAGCGGCGGCGATCGAACAGTACGGCGATTTATTGGCGTCTATTCAGCGACTGACGGCGCGGCGGATTTTTGCTCAACGAATATCATCCGGCTGATGTCAAACCCAAGTGCGGATGCTTTGCTGAGCAATCGTTCGGTGATCGATTTATCGAGCTGCGGTTGCCTGGCCAGGATCCAGAGGTAGGATGTATCCGGGCCGGCTACCAGCGCATAGCGATAGGACTGCTGGTCGAGATCGATGATGTTGTAGCCACCGTAGAAGGGGCCGAAGAAGGAAACCCTGAGCCTGCCGACATCACTGTCGCCGATAAAATAAGCCTTGCCTTCTGTCCTCTTCCAGCGCTGCTTGATCTTGTCATAGCCCTGGTTTACCACCCGTATACCGCCGTCGTCACGCAGGCTGTATTCAGCGCTTACCTGCTCCAGACCGCGCTCGAAGGAATGGTCGAGCCTGGCAATTTCATACCAGGTTCCCAGATAGCGGTCGACCTCAAAGCCGCTAACCGGCGAAACATTATCGGGAATACCCGTGCAGCCCGATGTCAGCACCAGCAACGCGAATAAGAAAGCGGGTAAAGTAACAGGCATGTGATCCGTCCAGATGTCGTAGCCAGGGTTTGCTTTTACGCCGGTAGCGGTTTTCCAGCTCTTTTCAGGTTACGCGGCTGAAAAGACTAACACAACTCCGCCGACTATAGTACAATTATTGTACAATCAGAGAGAGGTGGCCATGCCGCAATCACAACAGGCTGAAAAATCCATCGTCCCGGGCAGCATGTTACCGATCCGCACGGTGGCAGATCTGACCGGTATCAACCCGGTTACCCTGCGCGCCTGGGAACGTCGCTACAATCTGATCACACCACAGCGGACACCCAAAGGACATCGTCTCTATACAGAAAATGATGTTGAGCTAATCAAACAGGTGCTCGACCTCCTCGATCAGGGCATTTCCATCAGTCAGGTCAAACCCCTGCTCGAACAGGCGCCTGGCAAGCAACAGGCAGCACCGTTTGCAGAGGCAGGCGAGGTCTGGAAAGCCTACCAGCAGAAAATGCTCAGCGCGGTCGAAGATTTTGATGAAAAAGTGCTGGACAGCACCTATAACGATGCACTGTCCCTTTATCCCGTCGATGT
>JBDNAP010000130.1:0-5066 GCA_039768325.1 Thiogranum sp. | reverse complement strand
TAAAAATGGTGCAGAATTGATCCGAGTATTCACTATCAGTGTGTCCCGGATCCATGCCGCGCTCTTTGTTCGAAGCCAGAATTGCCATGCTGTTGCTCGCTGTTGCGCTGCTCGGCCAGCCAGCTGTCGCAGATAAAAAGAATCCGCTGAAGTTTGAAGACGAGCAGGTCGCCATGCGGCTGGTGTTACGCAGCCCGGAGCAGTTGAGTGCGTTCTACCAGGGGCGCGGATTCAGTCAGGCCGCCATCGACCGGATCCTTGAGACCTGCTTTATCACGCCAATTATTCACAACAAGAGCCTGGACGCATTGTGGCTGGAACTGGACAACTGGCAATTCGATGCAGACAAGCAATCCATCGCGCGCATAAGGCGCGATTACTGGCCCGGGAAATGGCGCGAGACCGGCTTGCCGCAGGCGCAGCAGTCCACCTTTGGCTGGACGCTCATGCCCGAGCGGCGTGATCTGCGCCTCGATGAGAGCGTCGGTGGCAGTGTGGTGATCCCCATGCAGTCACGGCCCTTTACCATGACGGCGCATTTCCACACCGGCCTGGATAAAAAGGGCAAAATCAAAACCATCGTATTCGAGGACGTACAATGCGTAAGCAAGGAGCAATAAAGCGGTCGCTCGGCTTGCTGTGTGCGCTGCTGTTTTGCTGGCACAGCGCTGCCAGCGAGAGCCTGCCGAAGGGCATTATGAAACTGGACGGCCGCGCTGCCCCGGCGCTGTTGCTGGAAGATATGGACGGACAGGCCTGGGATATCGACGCGGCCCGCGGCCGCTGGGTATTCGTGCACTTCTGGGCTGCCTGGTGCGGCCCCTGTCGCCGCGAAATGCCGACCATACAGGCCATCTTTCCGCAGTTTGACAGCGCTGAGCTGGAGATTGTCGTCATCAATACCGCCGAGTCGGAAGATACGGTGTTTGAATTCCTGGCCGCGGCGGCGCCCGACCTCAACCCGCTGATGGATAACGACGGTCTGGTCACCGAACGCTGGCAACCACGCGGACTGCCGGCCACCTTTCTCGTCGATCCCGCCGGTCGGCTGCAGTACCTGGCACTCGGCGGACGCCCCTGGGATACTCCAATTTACATGAAGTTTCTTAGCGAACTAATTGAATAAAAAAAATAAATAGAGAGATGTTAATCAGGGTATTGCTTGTTCTGCTGGTATGCTCGTGTGCCGCCTGCGTACCGGCGACCCGACCAGACACCGCTGCCGAAACCGACTTCGATGTCATTGAGCTGAGCATCGAAGGGGCACAGCAGGCCATGCAGACGGGGCTGGTCAGTTGCCAGCAATTGACCCGCATCTACCTGAAACGCATCAACGCCTATGACCAGCCGGGCCGGCTCAACGCGATCGTCACCATCAACCCGAACGCCTTGCAACGGTCGCGTGAGCTCGACCGGCAGTTTGCCGACAGCGGGCGCATGCAGAAGCTGCACTGCATTCCGGTGATCCTCAAAGACAACTTCGATAGCGTGGAACTGCCAACGGAAGCCGGTTCCATTGCCTTGCAGGGATCACGTCCCCCGGATGATGCCTTTATGGTGCAACGTCTGCGGCAGCACGACGCCATCATTCTCGCCAAGTCCAATATGGGTGAATGGGCTTTCAGCCCCTACCACACCATAAGTTCCACACACGGGGAAACCCGCAACGCCTATGATCCGGATCGGGTGCCGGCGGGCTCCAGTGGTGGCACCGCCTCGGCGATCGCGGCCAATTTCGGCATCATCGGCATGGGTACGGATACCGGCAACTCGATTCGCGGTCCGGCCTCGCATTTGTCGCTGGTCGGCATCCGCTCCACGCTCGGCGCAAGCAGCCGCGACGGTATCGTGCCGCTGTTGCTGAACCGCGACGTCGGTGGCCCGCTGATGCGCACGGTAAAGGATACGGCCATTGTCTACTCGCTGCTGGCCGGATACGATCCGGCCGATCCGCTAACGCGAGCCGCCAAAGGGCGCGTAAAACCCGATTACACACGCTATCTGAAAACCGACGGGCTGCAAGGTGCCCGCCTCGGTGTGTTACGCGATCTGGTCGATACGGGAAGTGCCGACTTTGAAGTTCTGCTGGCCATGGACAGGGCGATTGAGGATTTACGCCGGGCCGGTGCAGTGCTTGTCGATCCTTTCGATATCCCGGACTTTGCGCGCCTGAAAAGCGCCACCGGCTTTTGCAGCCGCTTCCGCTACGATTTGAAAAACTACCTGCGGACACTGGGTGCCTCCGCCCCCATCCACTCCCTGGACGATGTGGCGGAGAGCAAGCGCTTTCTGCCGCAGAGTGCGCAGGCCATGGAGTGGGCCATGAGTGTGGACGGCGATCCACATTCGCAGACCCCTCCCTGCGTCGATGTGCAGGGCGATCCGCGCCGCAAGCAGTTTCTCGATGCAGTACTTGCCGCCATGGACAGGGCCCGGATCGATGCCATCATCTACCCGAGCTGGAGTAATCCGCCGCGTAAAATCGGCGACAGCGAAAGCCCGCACGGCAACAACAGCCCGGTCATTGCACCGCACACCGGGCAGCCGGCGATCACCGTGCCCATGGGTTTCACACAGGGCGGTTTACCGCTGGGCCTGCAACTGCTGGCGCGGCCTTTCGATGAGCACAAACTGTTTCAGTATGCCTATGCTTACGAGCAGGCCACCCGGCACCGCAAACCGCCCGGGGGATTCGGCCGCCTGCCGTACGGAGCTCCATAATATGGTAAACACATCGTCCGACCCGGAGCGGGCAGCGCCGGCCACTAAACGGCAAACCTGCCGCACAGCCAATGACGTGGCATCAATCCGTCAGTCTTTTCTGGAAAGCCTGTATTTCGTTCAGGCGCGTTTCCCGGAGGTCGCTACCGGCAACGATTATTATCTCGCGCTGGCCTGGACGGTTCGCGACCGCCTGCTGCGGCGTTGGGTCGACACCGCAGCCACCTATTACCGGCACGCCAGCCGCAGCGTCTGTTATCTCTCCGCCGAATACCTGCCGGGGCCTCATCTGGCCAATGCCATTCTCAGTCTGGATATCGAACAGCCGGTGCGCGAGGCGCTGGCCGGGCTCGGGCTCGATTTCGATGAACTGTGTGCACAGGAGCCGGAGCCCGGCTTGGGCAATGGCGGTCTGGGCCGGCTGGCGGCCTGTTTCGTGGATTCGCTGGCCACCCGGCAAATTCCGGCGATCGCGCACGGCATTCGCTATGAGTTCGGTAGCTTCGAGCAGGTGATTCGGGATGGCCGCCAGGTGGAGTTGGCGGACAAGTGGCTGCGCCTGGGTAATCCCTGGGAGATTCCCCGGCCGGAGATTACTTTCGAGATCGGTTTCGGTGGCCGCACCGAGCATTACAGCGATGACGC
Source organism: Thiogranum sp. (assembly GCA_039768325.1). GTDB lineage: Bacteria > Pseudomonadota > Gammaproteobacteria > DSM-19610 > DSM-19610 > Thiogranum. Next base: position 1,700 of record JBDNAP010000130.1, on the reverse strand, counting down.
CGGCAACCAGCGGGTGCGCTGGCTGCCGGCGCAGGTGGTCAAGGGCATGGCTTACGATACCCCGGTCCCGGGGTATCGCGTGCCCACTGTCAATCTGCTCCGACTCTGGAGTGCGCAGGCCTGTGAGGTTTTCGACTTCCAGGCCTTCAATGGCGGAGACTACGGGCGTGCCGTCGAGCAGAAGGTAGCCTCCGAGACCATCAGCAAAGTGCTTTACCCCAATGACGAGCGCTTGCCGGGACAACGCCTGCGCCTCGAGCAGCAGTATTTTTTTGCTTCCTGCGCCATGCAGGACATGATTCGCCTCTACCGTCAGCGCACGGATCGCATGGAGCATCTGGCGGAGAAATTCACGGTGCAGCTGAACGACACCCATCCCGCGGTGGCCGTGGCCGAGCTGATGCGCCTGCTGGTGGACAGTTACGCAATGGCTTGGGAGCCTGCCTGGGACATGGTGCGGAAATTAGTCGCCTTCACCAATCACACCTTGCTGCCGGAGGCCCTGGAAACCTGGTCGGTGCAGCTGTTCGGCAGTATTCTGCCGCGGCATCTCGAGATCATCTACGAGATTAATCGCCGTTTCCTGGACCGGGTCAGGCGCAGGTGGCCGGGGGATGAGGCGCGCGTGGCCCGCATGTCCCTGATCGATGAATCCCGCGGGCGGCGGATCCGCATGGCCCATCTGGCCTGCGTTGCCAGCCATAAAATAAACGGTGTGGCTGAGCTGCACAGCCGTCTTCTCCGGGAAAGGATACTGAGAGACTTCTACGAGCTGGAGCCCTCCCGCTTCACCAGCGTTACCAACGGGGTGACACCGCGGCGCTTTCTGGCCTTGGCCAATCCGGACCTGTCCCGCCTGCTGACCGAGACCATCGGTGACGGCTGGCTGCACGATCTGGAACGTCTCAGCGAACTCGAGACCTGGGCCGGCAACAGCGACTTTCAGGCCGCCTGGCGCAGGGTCAAATTCGGCAACAAACAGCGCCTGGCCGATGAGATCCAACGCAGAAGCGGCGTTACCGTTGACCCGCATAGCCTGTTCGACATCCAGGCAAAACGTCTGCACGAGTACAAGCGTCAACACCTCAACATTCTGCACGTCATCAGCCGCTACCTCCGCCTGCGGTCCGACCCGGGTCTGACTTTGCCGCCGCGCAGCTGGGTGTTCTCCGGCAAGGCGGCGCCAGGTTACCAGCTCGCCAGGCTTATGATAGAGCTGATCGAGGGGGTCGCGCGCGTTGTCAATGGCGATCCGGCGGTGTCCGAGTACATACGGGTCGCATTTCTGCCCAATTTCAACGTCAAGAACGCCCAGGTGATCTATGCCGGCGCAGATCTCTCCGAGCAGATTTCCACCGCCGGGAAAGAGGCCTCCGGCACCGGTAACATGAAGTTCGCTTTGAACGGCGCACTGACCATCGGTACCCTCGATGGCGCGAACATCGAAATTCGCCAGGCGGTACATCCGTCGAACTTTTTCACTTTCGGGATAACCGAGACCGAGGTGAGGACTATGCGCCGCGCCGGCTACCGGCCCCGGGACTACTATGAGGCGGACCGCGATCTGCGGGCGGCCATCGATGCAGTCGCTGATGGCCGCTTCTCAGCCGGCGACAGGGGACGGTTCCGGCCGTTGCTGGATGCCTTGCTAAAGCGTGATGAGTACGTCGTCATGGCTGATTTCTCCGCCTACTAGGCCT
>JBDNAP010000014.1:0-3308 GCA_039768325.1 Thiogranum sp. | reverse complement strand
TGAACGGCCTTAAAAAACCCATCGCGGCCATGGCCATACTCAGGGATGGAACCGATTTCGACGCCATCGACCACAACCCTGTTGATCTGATGTTCGCTTTACTGGTACCGGAAGAATCCACCGATGAACACCTGCAAATCCTGGCGCATCTGGCGGCGATGTTCAGCGACCAGGAATTCTGCACGAAACTGCGTAGCTGTAATAACATCGACCAATGTTTTCAACTCGTCAGCAGCTAGAATACTCACCAGCAACTATCTGCATGAACACTGATGCAACTGTCGGCACACTGTTCGACACGCTGAAAGACAAATTGGAGTTGCAGTGGGTAGGCAGTCGCCTGGGTGAAAGCCGTGCCATCAAGAACCCACAATCCGAAAGCGCCAGGACCGCGCTGGTCGGACACCTGAACCTGATTCACCCAAACAGGGTTCAGGTTCTCGGTAGCACAGAGATCCAGTACCTCGATCGCCTTGGTGATAACTCCCGCCGTGATCTGGTCGACCAGTTATTTAACGGGACAACCGATCTTATTGTAATTGGTGACCGCCAGACCTTACCCGAGGACATCAAACAACGCAGCGAAGCCAGTTCAACACCATTGTTGAGCTCCACACAGTCCACCGTGCAGCTGGTCAATTACCTGCAGTATTACGTGACCAACCTGTTTGCCGATAAAATTACCCTGCATGGTGTGTTTATGGAAGTTTTCAGTCTGGGACTACTGTTAACGGGTGACCCCAGTGTGGGCAAAAGCGAGCTGGCACTTGAACTGGTTGCGCGCGGCCACCGTCTGGTTGCCGATGACACACCGATTTTTTCCAAAACATCCCCCGATCTTCTCAACGGACGCTGCCCGGAGCTATTGCGCGATTCCCTGGAAGTCCGTGGTCTGGGTATTCTCAATATCCGCGCCATGTTCGGTGACAGTGCCATCAAGCAGAATCGAAACCTGCGGCTGATTCTAAAGCTTGTGCAGATGACAGAGGAACACATGCATAAAATTGACCGGCTGCACGGTTCACGCACCACGCAGAGAATCCTTGGAGTCGATATACCGGAAATCACTCTGCCGGTTGCCCCCGGTCGCAATCTGGCAGTACTGGCGGAAGCGGCTGCCCGGAATCACAGTTTGCTGTTAAAAGGCTTCGATTCGGCCAAGCTGTTTATGGAACGTCAGGCACGTTTCATGGAAAAGAGTTAATGCCTTTGTGGCCCACGTGCCCTTTGTGGTAAAAAGTGTAGACCGGCACTCAGCCATGGTACTACTGTCTTGAAACTGGTCATTGTAAGCGGACTTTCCGGCTCGGGAAAAAGTGTTGCTCTGCATACACTGGAGGACCTGGGTTATTATTGTATCGATAACCTGCCCACCGGCTTGCTGAGCGCGTTAGCCCTGGAACTGAAGCTGGCGCCGCGCCCCATTGACAATGCTGCTGTCGGCATCGACGCCCGCAACCTGCCCCAGGGCTTGCAGCAAATCAATGAAATCCTTGATCAACTGCAGACGCAGGGCATCAAAAGCGAAGTCCTGTTCCTGACCTGCGAAGCTGATACCTTGTTAAAACGGTACAGCGAAACACGCCGCAGGCATCCATTGAGTAACGACCAGCTTTCACTGGCCGAAGCCATCGAATCCGAAAGAGATCTGCTGGAGCCGATCGCAGAACGTGCTGACCTCTTTATCGATACCAGTAATTCCACCATCCACCAGTTGCGCGATCTGGTACATAAGCGCATAAAAGATCGCCGTGAAAACGGGCTGTCGTTGTTATTCGAATCATTCGGATATAAAAGTGGCGTCCCGACCGACGCCGATTTCGTGTTTGATGCCCGCTGCCTGCCCAATCCACACTGGCAACCGGGCTTACGTCCGCTAACGGGGCAGGACAAAGAGGTCATAGCCTACCTGGAAGGCGAACCCCAGGTTGAGCAGATGCGCGCGGAACTGTGCTCCTTCCTCGAGCGCTGGATACCGGCCTTCGAGGCGGACGACCGCAGCTATCTGACAATTGCCGTAGGCTGTACAGGTGGTCAACACCGTTCCGTGTATCTGGTTGAACGTCTGCGGCATCATTTTCAGGGTCTTTATCCGGATGTGGGAATCCGCCACCGGGAGTTGCCATGAACGTCGGCGTTTTGCTTATCACCCATGACAACATCGGCACAGTGCTGCTGCGGACGGCAATCGAGGTATTGGGAGTCTGCCCTTTATCGACCAGCACCGTTGCGGCGCCGTCTGATTGTGACCCGGAAAGTGTTCTGGCGCATGCCAGACAGGCGGCTGAAGAGCTGGACAGTGGTAGCGGCGTGCTCGTGTTAACCGATCTGTACGGAGCCACCCCCAGCAATGTTGCCTGCCGGCTGCACAATTCCCATGAACTGCGTGTTGTGTCCGGTTTGAACCTGCCCATGCTGATCCGTGTACTCAATTACCCCGACCTCGACCTGGACGAGCTCCAGCAGAAAGCGGTCAGCGGTGGCCGCGACGGTATATCGACTTGTCAGGTCGAAGGCGTTCAACGTGCATAACAGGACTGTCACTATCATCAACAAGCTTGGACTGCACGCACGGGCGGCAGCCAAGTTCGTCACCCTGGCCGCTTCCTTTGCCAGTGATATCAAAGTCGCGCGCAACGGTCAGGAAGTCAATGGAAAAAGCATCATGGGTGTCATGATGCTCGCCGCATCAAAAGGCACCGAAATCACACTGATTGCCAACGGTAACGATGAACTGGACGCGATTGACGGTCTTACCGAACTCATTCAACAGCGATTCGGCGAAAGCGAATGAGCGCTGCCATTTCCGGTATCGGCATTTCTCACGGCATAGCTATTGGCAAGGTGCACCGGCTGGAATGGGGTGAGGTCGAAGTTTACGAAGCGTCCATCCCGAAAGAATTAATCGAAGATGAAATTGTGCGATATCATCGTGCCGTACGCATCGGACGCCAGCAACTCAAGGCAATCCGCAACAGTATTCCGGAAAACACCACGGACGATATTATCGATTTTATCGATACCCACCTGCTGATGCTGGAAGACACCCTGCTCACAGCGGCACCGGTTGAATTGATTCGACAACGCCAGTGCAACGCCGAATGGGCACTGAAGTCGCAACGCGACGCACTGGCACAGGTGTTCGACGAAATGGATGATCCTTACCTGCGCACCCGCATAGATGATGTCGATCATATTGTCACACGCCTGCAACGCATTCTGCTCGGCGAGAACACACGCCCTGATCCACAGCATAGCAAGCAGCTGCGCGACTCCATTGTTGTTGCACACGATCTGACACCCGCAGA
>JBDNAP010000625.1:0-3048 GCA_039768325.1 Thiogranum sp. | reverse complement strand
TTCGGATAATGGTAGCTGGCCTTTTGCGCAGTGACATCCTTCGGAATATCAACCACCACCGGACCAGGCCGCCCGGTGGTAGCGACATAGAATGCCTTTTTGATAGTCATGGCCAGGTCGTTGACGTCTTTCACCAGGAAGTTGTGCTTTACACAGGGACGGGTAATACCCACGCTGTCGACTTCCTGGAAGGCATCGTTACCGATCAATGGCGTCGGCACCTGGCCGGTAAAGACCACCATGGGGATGGAATCCATGTACGCGGTGGCAATACCGGTCACTGCATTGGTCGCACCGGGCCCGGATGTCACCAGCACTACGCCGGGTTTTCCGGTGCTGCGTGCGTAACCGTCGGCCGCGTGTGTGGCCGCCTGCTCATGGCGTACCAGCACATGCCTGAACTTGTCCTGCTGATACAGCGCATCGTAGATGTGCAATACCGCGCCGCCAGGATAGCCGAACACATGTTCGACCCCCTCATCGGCAAGACAGTGTACAAAAATATCAGCGCCAGTCAGCTCCACCTGTTTTGTCTCCCGGGTGCCGCCAAAACATAATAACCAGAAAAAAAGCCCGTATAGCGGGCAGATGCGAAAAACGCAGGGTTTAGAACTGGAGGATATTGCCACCGATGAAGATCAGAATCCAGTACCTGCTGCCGAATGACAGGTGGCTCCGGGGGACGGTCTGACAGCCTGATGAGACCTGCGCACTTGTCCTGCAGCGCAGAGCATGGTAAGTATTTGAAATTCAACCACAGCAAAGAGGATCGAGATGCCCCTGGCCACCCTGATTGCAATTATCCTGGCACTGACCACCACCGCAGCCGGTGCCGCCATGTATAAATGGACCGACGCTGACGGCAGCACTCAGTACGGGCAATACCCACCGGCCGGTGTGCAGGCGGAACGTATTAAAGCCGCCCCGCAACCGGCATCGCCACCGCCGGCCGCGTCATCACCGCAACAGCGTCTGAAGGCACTGGAAGAACAGCAGCAAAAACAGACTGAAAAGGAGGCCGAGGCGGCTACCGCAAAGCAAGAAGCTGAAACAATAAAGAAAAACTGTGAAATCGCAAAGAAGAACCTTGCCGGCTTGCAATTGGGCGGGCACCGTCTGACACGCTTGCCTGACGGTAGTTACACCCGCTTGAACGAAGAAGAAAGGCAGAGCCGCATAGCTGAAGCCGAAAAAAACATTAAGGAATATTGCCAGTAAGGAGTACTAGCTATGCCCCTGTTGAAAATTCAGACCAATCAGCTCATTGACGCTGATCGACAGCAAGCCCTGATCAGCAGGGCATCGCAGGCGGTTGCCAATCTACTTGGCAAACCGGAACGTTATGTCATGGTGAGCGTTGAACGCAATCCCGCCATGCTGTTCGGCGGCAGCGACGCACCGCTGGCCTATCTTGAATTGAAAAGTATCGGCCTCCCCGAATCGAAAAGCGCGGATTTTTCGCGCGCCCTGGCAGACCTGCTGAATGATGAGCTGGCTCTGCCCGCCGATCGCATCTATATCGAATTTGCCGATGCCCCGCGCACCATGTGGGGCTGGAACGGCGGGACGTTCTAGCCACATAGACCGCTCCCTGGCCAGCCGCTACAATCCTCACTTTGATTCACACAGATACCAATAACAATGAAAGTTTCCCAGTTCCCCCTTGCCACCGTTAAGGAAACCCCGGCCGATGCGGAAATTGTCAGCCATCAGTTAATGCTACGTACCGGCATGATCCGCAAGATCGCTGCCGGTATCTACAGCTGGCAACCCCTCGGCTTGCGCGTCTTGCGCAAAGTGGAAGCAATCGTGCGCGAGGAAATGAACCGTGCCGGTGGACTCGAATTACTGATGCCCGCCGTTCAGCCTGCGGAACTCTGGCAGGAATCGGGGCGCTGGGAACAGTATGGCCCGGAACTGCTCCGCATCAGGGACCGCCACCACCGCGAGTTCTGTTTTGGCCCCACGCACGAAGAAGTTATCACTGATCTGGTGCGCCGTGAGGTACGTAGTTACAAGCAGTTACCGGTTAATTATTACCAGATCCAGACCAAGTTCCGAGATGAAATCCGGCCGCGCTTCGGCGTCATGCGCGCCCGTGAATTCCTGATGAAAGATGCCTATTCGTTTCATCTGAACCACGCATCACTGGATGCAACCTACCGGGTAATGTATGACACCTATTGCAGGATTTTTTCCCGGCTCGGACTGGAATTTCGCGCCGTGCGGGCTGACTCCGGCGCCATCGGTGGCGCGCTGTCACACGAATTTCACGTACTCGCCGATTCCGGCGAGGATGCAATTGTGTTCTCCACAGAAAGCGAGTATGCAGCCAATCTGGAACTGGCCGAAGCGCTGGCACCCGACAGTTCCCGTCCGCTACCCTCAGCGGATCGACGTACTGTCGACACCCCTGGTCAGCACAGCATCGAAGATGTTTCCAGGGCACTGGAGGTATCGCCCGCACAATGCGTCAAAACCCTGCTGGTAAAAGGTGAAGACGGCAGTGTTGTGGCACTTTGCCTGCGCGGTGATCATACCCTCAACGAAATCAAGGCGGAAAAGCTCGACCAGATCGCCCAGCCGCTGACATTCGCCAGCGATGACCAGGTACGCGAAGTCGCCGGCTGCGCCCCGGGCTCGCTGGGTCCGATCAAGCTCGGCATACCGGTCATTGCAGATCATTCCGCCGCACAGCTGAGTGATTTCGTCTGCGGTGCCAATATCGACGGCAAACACCTCACCGGGATGAACTGGGCACGGGATTGTGGCGAACCCCTGGTAGCCGATATCCGCAACCTCGTCGAAGGCGACCCCAGCCCCGACGGAAAAGGCCGGGTATGCATCGCACGCGGCATCGAAGTCGGCCATATTTTTCAGCTCGGGGAGAAATACAGTCAGGCCATGAAAGCGACGGTGCTGGATAAGGTTAACCGTGACACTAATACGGCGACAGCGATCATCACCCACAACGTTGCGATAGGGACGATGGGTGATACGGTCGTGCGCATGAGCAGTGGTGAGATCGTTGAGCGACGCGAAAATGCA
>JBDNAP010000013.1:0-4332 GCA_039768325.1 Thiogranum sp. | reverse complement strand
TCGATGCCCACCTCAGGGTTGATCGCAGGATCTCTATCTTCTCGATCAGTCCACCGTATGAAATTGCTGATTCGGCCTTGGCGTCTATAATTTTCATCGTGGTAACAGGCCCTCAGCCCCTAGGCAATCTGCTTCTTGACAAGCTGGAAATACATTCCCTTTTTATCCACCAGCTCTTCGTGCTTGCCCTCTTCCACTACGCTTCCATTGTAGAGGACCAGTATCTTGTCAGCGCTCATGATGGTACTCAGGCGGTGGGCAATCACCACCGCTGTGCGGCCCGAGAGGATATTCTGCATATTCTTGAGGATGTTGCCTTCAGACTGAGTATCGAGTGCGGAGGTGGCCTCGTCAAAAATAAGTAGCTTCGGGTCGTGGTAGAGTGCACGAGCTATACAGAGACGTTGCAGCTGCCCGCCCGACAGGCCGACGCCCCGTTCGCCCACCACCTGCTCGTAGCCGAGCGGCATATTGGAAATAAATCCGTGCGCGTCCGCCAGTTTTGCAACCTCTATAATCCTGTTCCGGTCCGGGTTCTCGTCACCACTGGCGATATTTTCGGCAATAGACCCCGAAAACAGCAGATTTGACTGCATGACATAGCCAACCTGGGCACGAAAATATTCCTTGTCGACAGCACCCATATCGTATCCGTCAACGCTGATTGTTCCGTCACTCGGCAGGTAGAACCCCACCAGAAGCTTGGCAAGTGTTGTCTTGCCTGATCCGCTCTGACCGACGATGGCCACCAGCTGACCGGAGCTTATTTTCAGGTTTATCTTCTCCAGCACGTAGGGCGTTTCGTTACCGCCGTAACGAAAATAGACATCTTCGAGTTCTATATCCCCCTGCAGATCCGGTAGGATCACCCGGGAGGCGAGTTCGCCGGGCTTTTGCTCCGGCTCCATATCCAGAATATCACCCAGGCGCTCCATCGCCACGCCGGCCTCATGAATCTGATTCCACAAACCGACCAGCCCCATCAGCGGACTCAGGACGCTGCCCATCAAGGCATTGAATGCGATGAGCTGCCCGATGGTCAGCTCTTGTGCCATAACCAGATTGGCGCCCATCCAGAGAACACCTATCGTGATCATTGTATTGAAGATCTGACTCACAAATCCGACAAGGATACTGAAACGTTGTGCCCGGTACTGAACGTCGAGCGAATTAGCGTACTTCTTTTCCCATTTCAGACGCATGGGCCGTTCTATGCCCATGCCCTTGACGGTTTCGGCCCCGCCGATAATTTCCATGAGTGTGGATTCAGCGTCTGTCGACGATTGAAACGCTTCCCGTGCGTAGCCTTTTATCTTCGGAGTGACAGCGACTGTCAGTATCAGGATGGGAATGACCAGGGTGACAAGAAGCAGGGTCATCTTTGCACTGTACATGAACAGGATACTGAAATAGATGAACACCATCAGGAGGTTCAGTATCGTTGTAACGGTTGATTCAGTCAGAAAGGCCCTGATGGTCTGGTTTTCCTGGAAGCGTGCAAATACATCACCGGTTTTTCGTTTGGCGAAAAACGGAATCGGCAGCGACAGGGCGTGCTTGAGAAATCCCGACATCATCGAGAAATCCAGATTCCGGATCATAAAGGTGGAAAGGAAGGCACGCATAACCGATGTCAATTGCGTAAACAGACTGCTTATCACCAGTCCCGCTATCAGTACGTGCAACAGCGATACATTCTGATGAACCAGAACCTGATCGAGGATGTGCTGTATGATCACGGGCGGCGCCACACCCAGCAGCTGGATGACAAAGGTGGCGATAAACAGGTAAGCGAGGATATTCTTGTACGGCTTGAGATAAGCAATGAAACGGACCCAGGGTGAACGTTCAGCTGCCAGCTGGACCATATCGCCGCCGGGCGTGAAAAGCAGGCAGGTTCCGGTCCAGCCCTTCTCGAACTCCTCGACAGTCATTTTACGGAAACCCGGACCGGGATCGGCCACCCAGACATGGTGCTTCGATATACCGTACACAACGATGTAGTGGTAACCCTCCCAATGTGCAATGAACGGCAGATTGAAACCGAGCAAGGCCTGATAGTTGCACTGTACACCGCGGGTTGTGAATCCCAGTGATTCCCCGACTCTGGACAGGCTGTCGAGTGTCGCACCTTCCCGGGTTACGTTAGCCAGTTCCCGCAGCTTCCCCAGTGTCATGGGGATACCGTAGTGCCTGCAGATCATCGCCAGGCAGGCGGCCCCGCAATCCATCTCCTCCGCCTGCTCCACCAGCCGGAAACGTTTGATGAGCTTTTCGTCACGTGCCGGCCTGGACCACAGGTCAAGCAGCAGCGGTTTCTTTCTGCGCTCCGCGAGTAACTTCTGCCGGTTAAGATCCCGCTCGGCAAAGCGTATTCTTTCTTCCAGAACTTCACTCAGCTTTGGATTTCTTTCCAGAATGAAGTGAACTGTTTTTTCCGGGATGACAAGTAACACAGCATCGCTTTCGGCGATTGCCGACGCCGGTTGCTGCTGGCGCATGAGGCAGGCCCGTTCTCCGAATATTTCCCCGGGTTCCAGGTTGCCGAGGGGGAACTCCACCTGCCCTTCTTTTCGCACCACCCGAACACGACCCTGGCGCAGCACATACAGGCGCCGGTCCTCCACGCTGTCCTGCTCGAGGATAACTTTGCCGGCTTTTACCCGTTTAATACCGACACTGCGTATATATTCGCCGATCTCGTGTTTCTTGACTTTGCCACGCAGGTTGAACAGGCGCGAGACAAATCCGCCGACTGAACTGATCGCGACGTAACTGCTGATAAAAGTCTGTGCCGCCTCGCTTCGTGCCAGAACGGGCGCAAAAGCCGCGCGGGGAAAAAACAGCAATTCGGTTTTCGAAGAAGAACGAACCGATGATTCATGGGGATAATCGCGAAGCATGGCAAGTTCTGCAAACACCTCGCCCTCTTTACGCAGCCCCATGCTGATTTCTTTGCCCTGTTCTTCAGTAAAGATACGCACTGCGCCGGACTTGATGACATACAATCCGTCACCCGGGTCACCCGCGTTATAGACAGTGTCGCCAAAATCATACTGCCGGGTTTCGGCATGACCCGCCAACTCTTTCAGCTCATCAGCACTGAAGGCCGAAAATATCTCGACAGAGCTGATGAAGTCAATGACAGCGTCATCGCTCATTGCCCTTGCCCCGTCGTTGTTGGCAGCCGGCGGAGCTGAATCCGGTACGGGCTGTTAACAGGCTTCAATGATGTGTTCCTGGGCACGCTTCGCTATCCACTCGTCCTTGATGATGCGGCGTACTTCTTCGACGGTATCCTCACTAAGTGTAGACGGTATCTTTCTGTTTACGGTAAATATCTCAAAGCATGATTCGTCGCCTGAGGGAAACGGTCCGAGCAGATCACCTTCCGAGGCGTTAAACACCTTCGACTCCACCTCCGTTTGCAGGGCACCACGCAGCACCTTGCCTATATAGCCACTCTCCTCGCGCGTATCCGCAAGCGAATGCTCGCGGGCCATATCCTCGAAACTCTCCGGATCGTCTTCAAGAATGGCCATGATTTCCCTGGCCTTGCCCTCGGAATCCAGGACAATATGACTGACTTCTATGCTGTCGAATTTTGGCGAATTCAGGCTGTAATACTCCTCTACCGCCTCATCGCTTCCAATCTGCTCTAAAATATTTTCATGCAATAGCATCTCGGTGACATACTGTTCGAAATCATCCAGTGTCAAGCCGGTGCTGTCGAGATACCTGTTCATGTCGACTGCACGGTGCAAACCTCTGACTCTACGCAACTGATCCGCCCGCGCTTGAATATCTTCGGGTGTTAGACCGACGCCCTGTTTTCTTGCAGCGTGTACGATTAACTTGTCCTTGACGATATCTTCCATCAGTGTTTCGAACTGGCCGGTAAATTTCAGCAACTTGACAAAATCGTCGCTTGTTATCACTTCGTCATCTATTTTTACGAGATCAGTCATTGTCTTCTACCCCATCCTGCAGGTTTCATTGATGAGTTTCCGTATCCATGCATTCAAAACAGCCGCGTTCCTGTCGGCCGTCCTCCACTATATATTACGCAAGGGATCCAACGCATAATCGATAAGACGCCTTTGCCGAACTACAATCTCCGCCGTCGCAGTCATCCCGAAACGCAAGGGATAGTTGACATCCTCGACGGCATAATAATCTCTCTCCAGGCTGACATTAGCCTTGAACACCGCGACTTCCTTCTCGGATGCACGTTGTGTCGAAGGTGAGATATACTCCAGTGTTCCTTTGATGAAGCCGTGACGTTGATACGGAAATGCGTTGCTGCCGGCCCATGCTGCATTCGTCGAGGCC
>JBDNAP010000129.1:0-6767 GCA_039768325.1 Thiogranum sp. | reverse complement strand
TTCGATCAGTGCGTATGCCGAGTGGTTATGAATGGATTCAAAGTTTTCGGATTCCACCACGTAGGCGCAGATGCGCTCATCCTTGTTTAATTTGGCGGCGATATCGCGCACCATGTCTTCCACAAACTTCGGGTTGTCGTAGGCGCGTTCGGTGACAAATTTTTCGTCAGGACGTTTGAGTAGACCGTATAATTCACAGGAAGCCTGTTGTTCGATCAATTCAATCAATTCCTCGATCCAGACGAAATCACAGGTTGTTGCGGTAAGCGTGACGTGTGAGCGCTGGTTATGAGCGCCACGTTCGGAAATTTTCTTTGAGCACGGGCACAGGCTGGTGACCGGTACCACGACCTTGATTTTCATTTCCGGGTATGAGCCACGGATTTCACCGATGAACGACACTTCATAATCAAGCAGGCTCTGAACACCTGATACCGGGGCCGTCTTGTTGATAAAGTACGGGAAAGTCATCTCGATGTGACCGGCTTCGGCTTCCAGCCTCTCGGTCATTTCGCCAAGCATTTGCTTGAATGACTGTACGCTGATTTCCCGCTCGTGCAGATTGAGGATTTCCACAAAACGGGACATATGCGTGCCCTTGAAGTTGTGCGGCAGGTTTACGTACATGTTGAAGTTGGCAATGGTGTGTTGCTCACCCTCGGAACGGTCCTTGACGCGTACCGGGTGACGGATGTCCTTGATACCCACCTTGTCGATGGCTATGTGACGGGTATCGGCGCTGCTCTGCACATCGGCAATATTACCGGTGATCGAACTTGCCGCTTGTTGTTTGCTCATGATTCGTCCTCAACATAACGCACACAGGCGCGTTCGGTTTCCCAGAGGGTGACGGCGTGGACCCGGATACGGTCGTTACTCAGCTGTGCCGAAAGCTCTTGGTAAAAATACGCGGCTATATTCTCCGCTGTCGGGTTTAGCCGGGTAAAGGGCTCCAGGTCATTCAGGTAGCGATGATCCAGCCGTTCTGCAACGTCGCGTGCAGCCTGCTTGATAACCCTGAAATCCACGCCCATACCCATCGCATCGAGTTCGCTGGCGGCCACTTCGACTTCGACTTTCCAGTTATGTCCGTGCATACGTGCACAGGCACCCGGGTAATCACGCAGAGTATGCGCGGAGGCGAAATCTGTGAGAATTTTCAGGGTGTAACGTGCGGCCATAGTAATTCCTGACCGGAAAGGTCAAATATTAATCGACCACGCGCAAGGTTGCAATTCTACCGGCTAATTCCCTTTGAATACGCTGGTAAATACTGTCCGCATCCAGACCGCATTCGGTCAGTTGTTGTTCACGGCTGGCGTGCTCGATAAAGCGGTCGGGGATACCCAGCATGGCCAGTGGTACGGTATTGCCGTGTCGCATCAGGGCTTCGGCAACAGCGCTGCCTGCGCCCCCGGCAATGGCATTATCCTCCACGGTCACCAGTACCCGGTGGCTGGCGGCAAGCTTGAAAATGCAATCTTCATCGAGTGGTTTGACGTAGCGCATATTGACCACCGTGGCATTCAGCCGTTCTGCTGCCTCAAGGGCCGCTGCCAGCGGGCTGCCGAACACCAGCAGGGCAACCTCCTGGCCTTCACGGCGGATTTCCGCTTTCCCGACCGGGAGTGTGTCCAGGCCGGGCGTTATGCTGGTGCCTGGTCCGCTTCCACGCGGGTAACGCACCGCCGCCGGGCTGTTCAGCCGGAATCCGGTGGACAGCATCTGACGGCATTCATTTTCATCGGCTGGCGCCATCAGCGTCATGTTGGGGATGCAGCGTAAAAAGCTCAGGTCGTAGTTACCGGAGTGGCTGGGGCCGTCAGCCCCCACCAGCCCCCCCCGATCGATTGCAAACAGCACGGGCAGGTTCTGTAAGGCGACGTCGTGCACAAACTGATCATAGGCGCGCTGCAAAAAGGTGGAGTAGATGGCGACGACGGGTTTCCAGCCCTCGCAGGCCATGCCGGCTGCCATGGTGACGCTGTGCTGCTCGGCAATACCGACGTCGAAATAACGCTGCGGAAAAATTTCGGAAAATGCCACCAGACCTGAGCCTTCGCGCATGGCGGGTGTAATAGCCACCAGTTTGTCATCCTGTTTCGCCATGTCACAGATCCACTCGCCAAATACCTGGGTATAGGTCTTTGCCGGACTGCTGGTAGCCTGACCGCGTCCGGTCTGTGGGTCGAATTTACCCACGCCGTGGAATTCGCAGGGATTCTGCTCGGCGGGTCGAAAGCCCTTGCCCTTGCGTGTCACGACATGCAGCAGCTGGGGGCCTTTCAGTTTGCGTATATTGCCCAGGGTTCCGACCAGTGCGTCCAGGTCGTGACCATCGATCGGGCCGATGTAATTGAAGCCCAGCTCTTCGAACAGGGTGCCGGGGACTACCATGCCTTTCACGTGTTCTTCGGCACGGCGCGCCAGCTCCCACATCGAGGGCATTTTTTGCAGGACTTTTTTACTGCCCTCGCGCACGGTTGCATACGTGTGTCCGGACAGCGCGCGCGCCAGGTAATGGGACAGTCCGCCGACATTGGGCGAAATCGACATATCGTTGTCGTTTAACACCACCAGCAGGTTGGTATCCACTGTGCCGGCGTGGTTCAGGGCTTCAAAGGCCTGTCCGGCAGTCATGGCGCCATCGCCGATGACCGCGACCACACGGCGTTGACTGTTGCCACGTGTGGCAGCGATAGCCATACCCAGAGCGGCGCTGATTGATGTGCTGGAATGGCCGACCCCGAAACTGTCATAGGGACTTTCGTCGCGTTTGGGGAAGCCGGCCAGCCCGCCTTTCTGGCGCAGGCTGTCCATTTGTTCCCGCCTGCCGGTCAGAATCTTGTGCACATAACTCTGGTGGCCCACGTCCCATACCAGGCGATCATCCGGGGTGTTGAAGACGTAGTGCAGCGCGATGGTAAGTTCGACGGTACCCAGATTGGCCGCCAGATGTCCGCCGGTATTGGCTATCGATTCGATGAGAAAGCGGCGCGCTTCGCTGGCCAGCTCGGGTAACTGGGGCTTGGTCAGCGCACGCAGATCCGCGGGTGAATCGATACGCGTCAGCAAAGGCAGGTTACTGGCAGTTTTCATGGATCAGGTGTACAGCTGGGAGGGTCCGATTATCTGCGCTGCGCTGCCCGCTGGCAAGCCGAACAGTCAATCAGATGGCGCGATCGACAATATACCGGGATAGCCAGCGTAAGGGATCGGCTTTTTCATTCAGGCCGTCAAGGCTGTCGAGTGCGGCCTGATGCAGTTCCCGGGCACGCTCCCGGGCGCCGGCCAGTCCCAGCAGAGCAGGATAGGTGGGTTTGTTCAGTGCGTTATCGGCGCCGGTTTCTTTGCCCAGTTGTTCAGTGTTGCCGGTGACATCGAGAATGTCGTCCTGAACCTGAAAGGCGAGCCCAATATATTTTCCGTAGTGGTCCAGAGCCTGTTTCTGCTCGTCGGCGAGATTTTCGACGCATAATGCGCCCAGCAGCACTGAAGCGCGGATCAGGGCACCGGTTTTGTGGATGTGCATGTCTTCCAGTTCGGCGATATCCAGTTGTTTGCCGGTTGCTGCCAGGTCAAGTGACTGCCCGCCCACCATCCCGCGCGAACCGGAGGCCCGGCTCAACAGTTCGATCATCTGCAGGCGCCGGCGAGAGGATATCGCTCCCATATCTGCGTGAGCCAGCAGGAAAAAGGCCAGCGCCTGGAGAGCATCGCCGGCTAGAATGGCTTCGGCTTCTCCATACACTTTATGGCAGGTGGGTTTGCCGCGCCGCAGGTCATCATCGTCCATCGCCGGCAGATCATCGTGCACCAGAGAATAGGCATGAATGCATTCAACCGAGCAGGCCGTGACATCCAGTGCCTGCTGCGGCGCCCCCGAGACTTGACCCGCGGCATAGACCAGCAACGGGCGGATGCGTTTTCCACCACCCAGCACTGTGTAACGCATCGCCTGGTGCAGTTTTGCCGGGAGGGTATTTTGCGAGGGTAGAAACCGACCCAGCGCCGCTTCCGCACGTTGCTGGCAGTGCTCTGCGAAGCGGTTCAGCTCAGGCGGATTCATTGTCACCGTCAAACGCTTCAAGTGAGGGTTGACCGTCTTTCTCCAGCAGTATCCGGACCTTTTGTTCGGCTTCTTTCAGAGCCTGTTGGCAGGAGCGGGTCAGTTGCACGCCCCGTTCGAATTGTTGCAGGGATTCATCGAGACTTAAATCACCCTGCTCCATTTTTTCCACCAGTACCTCGAGTTCCGCCAATGCCGTTTCAAAATCGGGGGTTTTCTGACTGCGTTTTGCCACATCTGTTCTCCAGTATTCGGCTGTGTACGTTACAAGTGCCTGGGGGGATGGTCAAACGGGATCACCTGGCGGCTTGACATCGTCCTGCGCAGCTGTCACGGCATGCACGCGGAGCAAGTGCGAAATGACGATTGGAAAAGTAAATGACTTTGATTTCCCTGTGTTCCGTGGTTATATAGCCGCACTGTGTTTGGCGGATCAAAAATCATTGACACCCGCCTGCCGCTGAGCTAGATTTCCTGTCCTATTTAGACTTAGTCTAAACAATGGCGACTGCTCTTTCATACACTACCCGCGAGGAGGTCACAAAATGGATCTGAAAGGAAGTAAAACCGAAGACAATCTGAAAGCAGCGTTTTCCGGTGAATCCCAGGCGAACCGGCGTTACCTGTATTTTGCCGCCAAGGCGGACGTCGAAGGATACAACGATGTAGCCGCGGTATTCCGTTCCACCGCGGAGGGCGAAACCGGCCACGCCCACGGTCATCTTGAATACCTGGAAGCCGTCGGTGATCCCGCCACCGGTCTGCCCATCGGCGGTACTGCAGATAACCTGAAAGCGGCTATAGCCGGTGAAACCCACGAGTACACTGATATGTATCCGGGGATGGCCAAATCAGCACGCGAGGAGAATTTCGACGAAATCGCTGACTGGTTTGAGACTCTGGCGAAAGCCGAGCGCTCACACGCAAATCGTTTTCAGAAAGCCCTGAACGCCCTCGACGACTAGTTGGCTACACGCCAGTTACGGGTTTGCTTGCGCAATGGATAAACCGTTCGCAGGCAAGCCCGTTTCTGCCAGGAGTACACCATGTCCGTGAGAGAAGGCAGCCTGGAAGCGCCTACCCGCCATCCGCTGGATTGGCAGAATCCCGGGTTCTACGACGAGGCTTTTTTGCTGAAGGAGCTGGAGCGGGTCTATGACATCTGCCACGGCTGCCGGCGTTGCTTCAGTTTGTGCAATGCTTTTCCAACGCTGTTTGACGCTATCGATGAGTCGGACAGTATGGAACTGGATAGCGTCGACAAGCGCGTGTTCTGGCAGGTTGTAGATCACTGTTACCTGTGTGACATGTGCTATATGACGAAATGCCCCTACGTTCCACCGCATGAATGGAACGTGGATTTCCCGCACCTGATGCTGCGTGCCAAGGCGGTGAAACACCGCCAGGGTGCAACGGGTGTTCGCGACAGGATTCTGAGCTCCACCGATATGGTGGGCAGGCTGGCCGGTATTCCGGTGGTATCTTCTGTCGTCAATACGGTCAACAAAACCCGGGCTGGCCGTGCGGTGGTGGAAGAACTGTTTGAAGTACACCCACAGGCCCATCTTCCTGAGTACCACAGCAGAAGTCTGCGTAAACGCATTGATAGTTCACGTAACAGGGACGCCCGGGCTGCGTCCGAAGCCGGACCAACCCGTGGCAAGGTGGCGTTATTCGCAACCTGTTACGGCAACTACAATGAGCCGGAACTGGGTGAAGACCTGATTGCCGTATTCGAACACAACGATGTTCCTGTATGCCTGGTGGATACCGAGCGCTGTTGCGGTATGCCCAAACTCGAGCTGGGAGATCTGGAAGCAGTGGCAAAGGCCAAGCAGCTTAACGTCCCCCGGCTGGTCTCGTTGGTGGATCAAGGCTGGGATATCGTGGCCCCGGTACCGTCATGTGTGCTGATGTTCAAGCAGGAGCTTCCGTTAATGTTTCCGGATGATCCTGATGTCGCCAAAGTGCGCGACAATATTTACGACCCGTTCGAGTATCTTGTCATACGCCATAAACACGATCTGTTAAAGACCGACTTCAAGCACAGTCTGGGCAGAATTGCCTATCATGTTGCCTGCCATCTGAGGGTGCAGAATATGGGCATGAAAACCCGCGACCTGTTGCAACTGGTCCCGGATACCAGCGTAGATGCCATCGAACGTTGTTCCGGTCATGACGGCACCTATGCGGTAAAGAAAGAGTTCCACGATGTGTCCATGAAGATCTGTAAACCGGTTGTTTCCCGCGTGCAGAAGAGCCATGCAGATCACTATTGCAGTGACTGTCCGATGGCCGGACACCAGATCGAAAACGGACTGGCTGATGGCAGTCGGCCGGAGCACCCGCTGAAGCTGTTGCGTATGGCCTATGGTATTTAATCCTGAATGCAGGGTAGATGCCGCCGTATTTACGAATGATTTAACTGTGGCAGGAAGCTGGGTAACAGTGTACTACAAAACACGCAGTGCCCCAGGGTGCTCTCTGCTGCCAAGGGCCTTGTAACACACTGTTGTGCTGCTTTTTTTCCGTTTATGGAGTGGAGTTACCATGGAAAAGCTGTCTCGAAAGGATCTATACAGCCTGGAACAATATACCGAAGTACGTCCGGAATTCCGCGCCCAGGTGATGGCACACAAAAAGAACCGGCGTGTACCGCTGGGGCCGGATGCGGCGCTGTATTTTGAAGATCGCCTGA
>JBDNAP010000624.1:0-2598 GCA_039768325.1 Thiogranum sp. | reverse complement strand
TGACTTCTTTCTATTAACTTAATTTTAAGCCAATTAGTTTGGAGGCGACGCCCGGAGTCGAACCGAGGTCCACGGATTTGCAATCCGCTGCGTTTCTATATAATTCAATTGCATACAAGCATTGCCACTCCTATTGACACTCTGACTGAAAATTTATCCGTTGATGAGATATGGCGTGCGGATTTGTGGGCGGAGGACGATATTATCGGATATAATAGTATATATTCATATATCAACTTGGAGACAACCATGGGATTAGTCAAAAAGAGCATCACCGTCACTGATCACCAAGAGAAGTGGATTAAAGCGCAAGTCAAAAGCGGCCAGTACGGCAATGACAGCGAGTATTTCCGCGATTTGTTGCGCCGTGATGAAGAACAGAATGCCAAATTTCAGGCCCTGAAAGCGGCGATTCAGGAAGGGCTGGACAGTGGCGTGAGCGACAAGACTGTGCTCGATGTCTGGAGGGAGGCCGAAGAACGGTACACCGCGAAGCATGGCTGAGTATCGACTGAGCAGCCAGGCGAAGGCCGACCTAGACGAGATCGCTGACTACACCATTGAGAAGTTCGGGATCGAACAAGCCCGCCGTTACCGTGACGGACTAGAAACCTGTTTTCAGACTCTTGCCGATACTCCCATGGTTGGCCGAAGTGCCGCTGCTTTCGCGGCGGAGCTCCGGCGCTACGAGATTCAATCTCATGTCGTGTTTTACAGACCGGAAGACCCTGGCGCGTTCATTGTACGCGTGCTGCACGAGAGCAGGGATTTCCCACGTCACCTTTAACTTTTTTGCCACGTCAATCATACGGTCCCGGCGTAAGAACTATCGCCGCCCTCATCCTTTAGGTGGCGGATTCGCAATTATCACCTGAAATCGAGAGCTTAGACTGACGCTCAAACGCCAGATGTAATTTTATTCAGTACCGCTACAGATAACGCGAAAACCCAATTCTATTGAACAATCGGACATCTATCGTTCAGATGGCAGATTCCAACGTATCCGAAACGCGTTGCTAAATGAAGCACTTAGTGACTGCTGGGTAGCCGACCACCTGGTTTAATACCAGGTAGTTGGTCAAATCTGGTAATCTGCGGATGACACACGTTGTACTGCGGCGATTTTTTTAACCTCAGGCCAATATTTTTTACTCGGACTTGAATATGATGGGACGACCACCTAGTTATTCACTAGTGTAGGTCGCCAAACAGTTCGTAACTTATACAGGACCTACCGGGAATCACTCACAGATTGTCATCGTGCGGGATGTATTCGCACCGTCTGCATCCAGCAGCTTGCGAAGGGGCCGGGGTCTGGCAATGCCGTAACCCTGGGCAAAATCAACGCCGATCAACCTCAGTTTTTCCAGGATATCGCGGTTCTCCACGAATTCCGCGATGGTCTTTTTGCCCATGACATGGGCCAGTTCATTGATCGACTTGACCATGGTGTAATCGATTGGATCTTCCGCAATGTCCCGCACAAACATCCCCTCTATTTTCAGAAAGTCCACCGGCAGGTTTTTCAGATAGGCAAAAGACGACATGCCACTGCCGAAATCATCCAGCGCGAATGTGCAACCCATTTGCTTGAGGGTGGTGATGAACCGTGTTGCCTTGACCAGGTTGGCGACCGCCGTCGTTTCGGTAATCTCGAAACAGATCTTCTCCGCGGGTACACGCACCCGCGAGAACAGCTCCATCAGAAAGTCGAGGAAGTTTTCATCCGAAACCGATGGGCCGGCCAGGTTGATTGCGCAGTGTGCGAGATTGTGCAGATGTTGCGGATGATCGTCCAGCCAGTCGAATGCGGTCTTGACCACCCATTTATCGACTAAAGGCATCAGATTGTAGCGCTCCGCCGCCGGCAGAAACGCGCCCGGGGCAATCACGTTACCCTCATCGTCATGCATTCTGAGAAGTATCTCGTAATGCTCGCCGCTGACCGTTGATTGATCTGAAACCGGTGCAATGGGCTGACAGTAAAGTTCCAGCAGGTCCTCTTCCACTGCCCGGTGAATTCGTGAGACCCACTGCATTTCACCCGTGCGATGGGCCAGGTCTGTGTCTCCCGCTTCGTAGTAATGAATACGATTGCGGCCGTTTTCCTTTGCCGCGTAACAGGCGGCATCAGCTGTGCTGAGCAAGGTCTTGTTGCCTGCACCGGTAGCGTCAATCGGCACTACGCCGATACTCGCACCCACCCTGAAGGTCATATCGTCCCAGACAAAGCGAAACTCCCGGATAGTGTGCAGTATGATGTCGGCGATCTGACGCGCATCTTCCGGCCCACAGTTGGTGAGCAGGATACCGAACTCGTCTCCGCCCAGCCGGGCCAGTGTATCGCTGCCGCGCACTTTGTTATCCAGTACCGTTGCCAGCTGGCATAGCAGTTCATCGCCCGCCGCATGTCCACAGGTGTCGTTGACGACCTTGAACTGATCCAGGTCCAGGTAGCACAGCGCATGCTGGCTGTTGGCAGCTCGCGCGTCGACCAGCAGTTCCTCGAGACGCTTCTCAAATTCATATCGGTTTACCAGGCCTGTCAGTGAATCGTGTGCCGCCTGGTGAATGATGTGCTTCTGCAAGCGGCGCGCC
>JBDNAP010000128.1:0-2682 GCA_039768325.1 Thiogranum sp. | reverse complement strand
GCGGTTTTTCGAGTTCGCCTTCTTTGCTGTAGCGCTTGTCGTTGGCCAGCATCTTGGTCTCCGGGCCCCAGTAGACCAGGTCAGCCTCCCAGTCGTCGACGCGCCCGCCGGCGAAGCCCAGGGTTTCGAAGCCCATTGATTCCAACGCGACATTACCGGCCAGGATCATCAGGTCAGCCCAGGAGACATCGCGACCGTATTGTTGCTTGACCGGCCACAGGATCCGGCGCGCCTTGTCCAGGTTGGCGTTATCCGGCCAGCTGCCGAGCGGCTCGAAGCGCTGCTGACCGCCATCGGCGCCGCCGCGGCCGTCATGCACACGGTAGGTGCCTGCGCTGTGCCAGGCCATACGGATCATCAGGCCGCCATAGTGTCCCCAGTCCGCTGGCCACCAGTCCTGTGATGTGGTCAGTGCCTTTTCGATGTCCGCTTTCAGGGCTTTGAGGTCGACGCTGTTGAACGCTTTGGCGTAGTCGAAATCGTCACCATAGGGATTGGACCTGGTATCGTGCGAACGCAGTTGTTCCAGGTTCAGCATTTCGGGCCACCAGAACTGATTCGATTTTGCCATGGCCCCGGTACTTTCCGGGCTGGCATACAGTGGTGCTGACATGATCGTTGCGACCAGCGCCGCAGCTAGTTTTGTTTGCTTTTCCATGAATCTAGTTCTCCTCGACTGGTTGGCAGCTTAGTTTAGACTAGGTCTAATTCTAAATCTAATTCAATTTGGAGGTAAGTGGTAAATAGGTCAAATAGAACATAACATTCAAATACTTAAACTATGGGATGACCAATTGCGCCGCTTTACTAATGCGTTTCACTCAGATTCGGAATCACGAATTCGCGCAGCGGCCCCGATTATGTCTCCCGATTACCTCTCCCCCGCTATGAAGTGTTCGGAAATCGTGAGCGCATTTTTATGCCTGTATGGAAATCGGTACCTCTGGAAGTCGGTGCTGTCAGATCAATAAAGCCCGAAGTTCATACAGAATAGAGGGAGCATCTGGATTCGGTGACTTTTCCCGGGGCTGCGCTTCGAACGGAAACTTCCGACACAGGCTGTGTGAATACCTGTCTGGAGATATTACTATGCTTTATTGCCAACTGGTATAGTTAGCCATGTTAGACTGGCTTAAACAAGCGAGTGTTCGAAATACCCGGTGCGGTTCGCGCAGCGGTTCGGCAGACACCATGTTCTGTTACCACAACCTGAATGAAAGCTGAGTCCGATGATTTCCAACGAAATGACATCCCTTATTAATGTGCAGATCAACCGCGAGTTGTTTTCTTCTTATTTCTATCTCAACCTGTCAGCCCGGGCCGAGGCTTCCAATCTGAAGGGGACCGCTGCATGGTTCATGGCCAAACATCACGAAGAAATGGCGCATGCCCACAAAATTTACCACTACCTGATCGATCAGGATGCAAGTGTAGAGTTGACCCAGGTGGAAGCACCGCCGTCTGATGTCGAAGGTGCTGTCAATATGTTCTCAATCACGCTTGAGCATGAGCGCGTGGTCACCTCTGCAATCAACGGCATCGTGGACCACGCACTGTCGGAAAAAGATCATGCCACGAACGTTTTTTTCCAGTGGTTTGTAACCGAGCAGATCGAGGAAGAAGCGACCGTCAAGGACATTATCGGTCGCTTGCGTGTGTTCGGCGATCAGGGTCAGGCCCTGCTGATGATTGACAACGAGCTCGGAAACCTGGCGAAGCAAATGACACCGACAGCCGCTATGGGGGCGGACGCGGCTCCCTAGTCGGGTACTGCACCGGCTGCCAGACCCGGGCACCCGACGGGCCAGCTTCAACCGCTCAGCTTTTGCAGGGTTTGCCGGGCTGGACGAATGTCTCCAAGAATTTGAGGCCGGCAAGCAAGCGGATAGTTCGGGTAAGGTAGTAAAGCAGGGCCATCATCATCAACATTGAAGGTATGGCGATCGCCGGGTAGCTCAGCAACGCCATCCGCCCGAGTTCTTCGTTGAAGGCCGGGCTGCCGGCCGGGCTGGTGACTATCCAGGTGGCGAGCAGGTAGTTCATCGCAGCCGAGAAGAAGAAGGTGCCGCCGAGCAGCCAAGTGGCCGTTCGCAGGCGTTTTTCGAAGATCCGGGTCGTGCCTCGCAGCGAAAGTTGCTGCCGGATACGCGCTACATCAATCAGCTTCGGGTTCAACAGCAGGGCGTGAATCAGGGAATAACGCGTATGGCCGGATACGATTACGACCAGTCCGATTATTCCGGGGATAGCCGCCTCTTTAACTGCCAGCCACTGATTGTCGAGTTGTAACAGGCCGATGCCGCCCGTGAGCCCGACGCTGACCAGCCCCAGCGCGGCGAACAGGTTCAGTTTGCTGCTGCGGATCAGGTCGCGCATACCCCAGGCCAGCGGAAAGGCCAGTGCCAGCAGCAGTGCCGGGAGAACTCCCAGCCGTTCCGGGTCGCTCAGTTTCATCAGGATGAGCGCAGGAACAACCAGGGTTATCAGCGGTTCAAGAAACGGGTTGGGTTTGGTGGTGTCGGTCATGACAGGTTGAGATCCTCGGTTTATAGCAGGGTATGTCAGAGTAAAGGCTTCTGCGTCGCCGCAGGATTTGCGGTTTCTTCCCGCGCCCATGGGTATTTTCTTAATATTGGAAGTTGTAGGTTGTAATCAAGGTGGACTGGCTGCCATTTGATACAG
>JBDNAP010000127.1:0-4027 GCA_039768325.1 Thiogranum sp. | reverse complement strand
TACTATACTCGCCTGATAGCAACATGTTCGGGGCAACACTGTCGAACAGTGCCTTTCGAAGACCACGATCATTGAACAGTCGCTCCTACAAATGCGTGAGAATCTTCTCGATGACCACCAGATCTTCGATACAGGCAATCACCTTAGTGTCCTGGTCCAGCGAATGCTTGTGCCCCGATCGAGCCATAGCTCTCGGACCAAGCAGCTTGATGCGCCTGTTCGCTCGGCTGGTCCTGTGCGCCGCACTGTCGGGTTGCACCACCCCTGATTTCGGCAATAGCGAGGCGGGACTGGCGCTGGAAGACCTGGCTTCCGGTCTGGCGTCCAGCCGCTTAGCGGCGCAGGTTCCTCGGCCATCGCGCGCATCGATCAGCTTCGTGATAGGGAGTGAGGAACGGGCGGTCGATCTCTACCGGCCGCCGCAGGGCGCGCGTGCCGGCATTGTCCTGATACCCAGCGTGGTGGCTCGCGGCAGGAGAGATCAATAAGTGTGGGTCGCAGGCAACGGACTCAGCGAATGTAATAGTTCAGCGCATTGGGACTGAACTCGCGCGGATCGGCTGTATCGAAGAAACGGTAGGGGTTGCGCCGGTTATCCAGCCCGGAGGCCAGGTAGCGCTGGGTCTGCAGGTCATTGTAGACCTCGAGGGTGCTCCAGTGTACCGGGACTTGGTAGTAATTCAGGGCATGCGCCTCCGCCGTACGCCACAGCGTGCCGTCCTGATCATAGTTGTCGGCTACGGCAATCTGCCAGCTGTCTTCGTCGATGTAAAAGACTCGCCGGGAATAGACATGCTGCATGCCCGGCCTGAGGGTACCCTCCACCACCCAGACCCGGTGCAACTCGTAGCGGGCCACAGCCGGGTTGATATGGTGCTGCTGGAGGATGTCCCCGTAGTCGAGCGCTTTGCTGTGGAGACGGTAGGCGTTGTAGGGGATGTACAGTTCCCGCTTGTCCAGCAGCTTCCATTCGAAGCGCCCCGGTGAGCCATTATACATATCGAATTCATCCACCGTGCGCAGGTTGTCAGTGCGCAGCGCAGGATAGTCATTACCGATGTAGGGCGCACGCAGTACCCGCCGCTGTGCCCGGTTATAGGACCAGGACTTGCGTGGATCCCGCGTCTGGTCGATGGGATCGATCACCAGGAAACCCTCCCCGGCAATCAGGCCGGGCTGGATAAACTTGCTCTTGAGCGCCAGCAGTATGTTCGGGAAATCCACCCGCAGCGGATCGCCGGGCCGGGCCCCGTAGGGAAATACCTCGTCCTGGAGCGCGAGGCTGACGGTGTAACGGCCCTTGCGGGTCACCGCTGCCTGACCGAAACTGCGTTTGACGCGGATACCGCGCCAGCGCAGATTGTGATTCCAGACCACTTCGAGACCGTTTGCGGGGATCGGAAACGGTGAACTGACATTGGCACCGTCTAC
The DNA here is from genome assembly GCA_039768325.1 of Thiogranum sp. Lineage (GTDB taxonomy): Bacteria > Pseudomonadota > Gammaproteobacteria > DSM-19610 > DSM-19610 > Thiogranum. Next base: position 2,596 of record JBDNAP010000127.1, on the reverse strand, counting down.
GCCGCCCTTGCCTTCGGTGACGAGCTGCGCCGTGCTCGCATTCGTTTTCACCGCCGCATAGACCCACTCGGGATAGGACGCCGAGCGGCGCGTCGGATAGATGTCCATGCGCCACGTCTGCGGATAGGTACGCAACATGGCCTGCTGGCCCTCACTGAGCTTGTCGGCATGGCTCTGCAGGTTTTCTGCGCTGATGCTGAACAGCACTGTATCATCGGGATAGGGGTCAATATGGTGGCTGCCCGGTTGATAGCCGGGTGGTGGCTCGGTGATGCCGCCCTCCCAGGCCGGAATCGTTCCGTCGGTGTTGCCACGACGCTCTGCCCCCAGCGGGGTGAGTTCCTCGCCACCGAGCTGGTTTGCCGGTTCGGGGATGACGTCGGCAACCGCTAGCTTGACGACGGTTAAGGCCAATAGCAGGCGAAAGACGAAGACAGGCAGCTGGTGCATCGCAAGACTCCTAGAAGCTGTAACTGACGCGAAACCGGACCAGGTCCCGGTCGCGTAACAGGTTGCGGTCGCCGGCACCGAAAAAGTCGGTATAACTCAGATTCGCTGTCACCCGGTTGATGTAGCTGGCCCCGAGCCCAAACGTCAGCGACTTGCGTCCTTCCACGAAGGTGCTGACCGGTGCGGGTGTAATGCCATCCACGTCGTGGGTGAACAGTACCCGTGGCACCAGCGTCACGCCGCCGAAAACACCAGCGTAGATGAGCGACCCGCCAAGCCGGTAGCCCACCGAATTACTGGTTGGGGGCTCGACGCCCTGCAGCGGCAGCCGGTCGCTGCCCGGCATGTCATGCACATGCGTCCAGCCGATGTCAGCGTTCGCGGCCGTCTGCGCTGCGCCCAGCTGCGACCCAAACAGCTGGGTGACCCCCAGCGTCGCCTGGGTCCGGTCGAGCTTCAGGTAACCCTTGACACGGTCATTGGCACCGAAGCTGCCGAGGGCGCTGTCACCACTGCCGCCGGAGAATTCTATTGGTGATAGCACGGCAGAGAATACCTCGTTGAGGCTGATCTGAAACGGAAAATTCCTGTGATGGGATACTTCCCCGGACAGCAGCGTGCCGCTTCTCAGGGTGGCCGTACTGAAGCTCAAGCCGAGCATGGAAATATCTTCTGGATATTCCATCAGATAGCCGGCCTGGTTGGCATACTGGCTGGTGGTCAGGTCTCCGGCGGTCTGGTCAGCGGCATCGGCTGCCTCGCCCGGTGTCAGCCCGGTGGATTCATAGGCCGGCACCAGGCTGGCGGCCAGGCTATCGACGGCCGTCTGAGAGGTCTGGTCAATGGCAGTCTGGCTGGCGGTGCGCCCGCTGATGAGGGGCAAGCGGCTGTGATAGCGCACGAAGAACAGCGCCACTTTGGTCGCCCGGTTATCGGGCAGGATGGCGGACAGCGACACACCGAACTGACCCTGGTCATCCGGTTCCCGGCTGCGAAGCCCCGGCAGCTTGAAGAAATTCCGGTCAAAGCCGAGTGTGCCCGGCGGCAGGGCAAAGGCCTCATCCAGGTCTGTACCCAGGTCGGAGAACTGTCCCGCCTTGAGCATGGCGAAGTTGATGCCATCCCCGCCGAGCAGATCATTGGTGGAGAAAAAGGACCCCACCGGGGGCAACCGGGCACGCTTCCATTCGTACTGGTAATAGGCCTCCAGGGCGAAGGTTTCGGTCAGATTAGCCGCCCCCCAGAGCATGCCCTGCGGAATCAGCAGGTCGCGGGGCGGGGTCGCCGGCTGGTTGAGCGCCGCCAGGTCAAAGGGGTTAATGATGTCGATGCCATCACGGATGAAACCGCTCTCCCCCCAGTTGAGCACCTGGTCACCCAGGCGGAAGAACAACGGCACCTGCCGGGCCGACGTGCGAAATGAAACGTAGTGTTCCATCAGGTCGGCATCCTTGCCTATAATGTCCTTGCCATCGTCGCTCAGCGGCGTACGTTTGCGGCTCTGATCTTGGTTTTCATAGTCATAGGAGGCATAGCCCCGCACGTAGGCACCGAACTGTCTCCAGGCCAGGGTGAGATCGGCGTTCATGCGCAGGGCATTGGAGATAATGCCGGTGTCATAATTCAGCGTGCCATCATCGTTATTCGCCGAGGTTCTCTCGCCGCCGTTGGCGATCGCTACCAGCCGCTCGCTGCTATCTTCCACCCGAACGCCAACGCCGTAACTGAGCGTCAGATCAAACAAGCCCTCAAGGTTGCCGGCGCGAAAATCAGCCGCGCGACTGGGGTTCGCCGGTAGACACCACGCGAGCAGTAACAAAATGACCCGGAAACTATACATCCTCAAGAAATAATCCGGTGGCAGCAGGTAATATGAAAACGGGGGTAGCTTGAGACTATACCCGAACATTTTTTGCATAGCACACGGCCTCGACAGGCAGATAAACCCGGGATCAATGCCTTGTCGGCTTCTCACATAGCAGACATTCGTGTGTCAGTGAGACCGTGGCCCTGCCACTTGCGCTCTTCCAAACAAAGCGGAAAAAATATGGCTATATCCGGAATTTGCAACGCATGATCATTGCCTCTGGTCTGGCTATATAGCGATTTCAGGTATGTTCATACTGTACGAAATTTCGATGGAATG
>JBDNAP010000012.1:0-4438 GCA_039768325.1 Thiogranum sp. | reverse complement strand
GACACTTGTGGAAGGTCATCGTCCTCCACTGACCCTCTTACGAGCATTACTGGTATACATTATACCAGATTACCGGGGCATGCAAACACGGGGGCTGAAAACCATTAATCGATTGCAGACGGCTGCGCAGCTGGCACGAACTTCCCAATCTGCACCGGGCAATCGCGCCAGACACAGAACATCGGCAAGTTTATTGAACGCTATTGCGAATGAAAGGAGCCGCTGGATACAAACTGACGCAAGCGCTCTCGATAGGCCTCGAGATCCCGCAGCGGCCGGGTCGCCACGCCGCTCTCCATGGCAGCCTTGGCAACCGCCGGTGCGATGTCCAGGATCAACCTCGGATCAAATGGTTTGGGAATGATGTAATCCGGCCCGAACTGCAACGACCCGCCACCATACACCGCACGTACAACGTCCGGCACTTCTCCGGCCGCAATATCAGCGAGTGCACGAACACACGAGGTCTTCATTGTGTCGGTAAAATCGGTCGCTCCAACGTCCAGCGCACCCCGGAAAATAAACGGAAAACAAAGGGCGTTGTTGACCTGATTCGGATAATCCGAACGCCCGGTTGCGATAATACAGTCCGCTCGAACCGCTTTGGCCTGTTCGGGGAAGATTTCTGGTATCGGGTTGGCAAGTGCGAGGATCAATGGCGCCTCGGCCATGCGTTCGACCATCTCGGGCTTCAGAACACCGCCAGCCGAAAGACCGAGAAAAATGTCCGCCCCCTCAATCACATCGGCCAGGGTGCGCGCCTCGGTCTTTACCGCATAGCGCGCCTTCCAACGATCCATTTCTGCGTTACGCCCTTGATACACGACACCGACAATATCCGTTACCGTTATGTTGTCCCGTTTCATCCCGAGCCTCACCAGGAGATCAAGACAAGCCATCGCCGCAGCACCCGCTCCTGAAACAACCAGCTTAGCCGAAGCGATTTCCTTACCCACAAGACGCAGTCCGTTCAGCAGCGCGGCCACGACAATGATAGCGGTGCCGTGTTGATCGTCGTGGAACACGGGGATGTTCAAACGCTCCCGTAAAGCCTGCTCGATTTCGAAACATTCCGGGGCTTTGATGTCCTCAAGGTTAATACCGCCGAACGTCGCCTCCAGTCCGGCGACGATGTCCACGAACTTCGCCGGATCGCGTTCCTCGATCTCAATGTCGAACACATTGATGCCGGAAAATTTCTTGAACAACGCCGCCTTGCCTTCCATCACGGGTTTGGCCGCAAGCGCCCCTATCGCGCCCAGTCCGAGAACGGCGGTGCCGTTGGTAATCACACCGACCAGGTTTGCCCGACCGGTCAAAGTGGACACCTCATCTGGATCGCGGGCGATCTCCTCGCAAGCTGCCGCCACACCTGGCGAGTACGCAAGCGACAGATCAACTTGAGTCTCCACCGGCTTTGTCACTGCAACAGCCACCTTGCCTGGGGGATGGGCGCGATGATATGCGAGTGCTGCTTTATACAGTTCTGAGTTCATGACTTTACTTCTCCCTGAACCGGCCAAGGCTCGATTTGTGTAAAGGATCAGTGCGACGCTCCCGGGCACATCCGCTGTTGGATGCCGAATGTGAACCAGATGCTATCATTGGTCTACCGTGAGGACGATCTTCCCAAAGTGTTTGCTCTGTTCCATGGTTTGGTGCGCCTCGGCTACGCTCTCGAGTGCAGCGGTGCATACTCGCCTCTAGTAACCAAGTGCGCAGCCATCTTTGCGCCAATCGGATGCACCGTACAACACACCCCGAATCCCGTCGATATAGATCATCTGCGCGCCGCCAATTGGAGTCTCGGCTTCCACCACCCGATGGCCGAGGCGGGAAAGCGCCTGGCGCGTTGTTCGCGGGACGGGCCGCTCGACAAGCAGCGCACCGTTGTCGATATGGAATCGCGGCGCATCGATTGCTTGCTGTAGATCCATGCCGAAATCCAGCCAGTTGCTGATAACACAGGCCTGCCCCAGCGGTTGGTAACTGCCACCCATCACCCCAAAAGACAACACAGGTTTTCCGTCCCGACAGGCCAGCGCCGGAATGATGGTATGCATCGGACGCTTGCCTGGCGCAATGCAGTTATCATGATAGTCATCAAGCACAAAACAGGCACCGCGGTTTTGCAGAAGTATCCCGGTACTGCCCGCAACCATGCCGCTGCCGCCAGGGTGATAGAGGCTGTTGATGAACGAAACAATGTTGCGATCGCTGTCTACCACGGTTAGATACACCGTATCCTTATGCTCCGGCAAATCCGGCAAAATCGGCCAGGGCATCGCTGCAGCTGCGTCGATGCGGGCATACTGCCGTTGGGCAAATCGTTTTGATAGCAGCGCCTGGACCGGAACGTCGCTGAATGATGGATCAGCGATATAGCGTGCTCCTTCGGCCTGGGCAAGTTTGAACGCCTCGGTAACAAGATGAATGTACGCCGGGCTGAGATGCTGCAGACTCTCGACGCCTGCCCGTTCAAGGATATTCAGGGTCATGAGCGCAGTCAGGCCCTGCGAATTGGGAGGCACCTCGAAAACCGTCAGATCGCGGTAATCACTGCATACAGGTTCAACCCATTCAGAACGGTGGTTGGCAAAATCGTCGGTCGCCAGCAGCCCGTTGTGCTCATGACTGAAGCGTATTATTTCATCAGCAAGCGGCCCCCTGTAGAATGCATCTTTACCCTGCTCAGCAATCAGTCGCAGAGAACGCGCAAGATCCGGAAAGTTGTGCCGTGCACCCGCCACAGGCGCCTTGCCATCCGGCAGAAATGATCGTGCACTGTCAGAATACTGTCGAAACAGCTCCGCATGTTTTTTCCAGTCGCCGGCAATGACCGGCGTGACAGCGAAGCCGTTTTCCGCGTACTCAATGGCGGGCTTGAGCAGTACGCTGAATTCATAGCGGCCAAAACGCTCAACCGCGGTTTGCCACGCGTCTACTGCACCCGGAACGGTCACCGACAGTATCCCCCGTTCAGGCACCGTCGTCATGCCGCAGGCGCGCACAGCATCAGGGGTCGCACTGCCGGGCGCACGACCGCTACCGTTCAGCGCGTGCAGTTCGCCTGTCGCGGCTTCATGATAAAGAAGGAAGCAATCACCACCTATACCTGTGGACAGCGGTTCGGTCACGCATAGCGTAGCGCCTGCCGCAACAGCGGCATCCATCGCGTTACCGCCGCTTCGGAGTATCTGCAGCGCGGTGGCCGTGGCCATAGGTTGGCTGGTCGCGACCATCGCCCCGGTCGACATAACCACAGATCTGCCTGGATACTGAATATCACGCATAACGCAAGGCTGACTAACCATTCACCTGCTACTACTGCAGAGGCAACCATCTGTCAGTATGACAGAATGGGTGACTACAGCCTGGAACATGTGCAGCTAAGACGTACGACGACTTATTCCAGCCAGTCCACGTAGTCGTTTACATGTTTTTTCAAATCATCTGTGTGCTCACGCACATACCGTTCCGACAATTCCACATCGCGCTTCTCCAATGCCTCGATAATGTGCATATGGTCAATAATCGAGTCTTTCACCCGGTGACGTTCCCTGATGGTGCGCGAGCGTATCGAGTTAATGTGGATGAACAATCCCTCGGCCATTTTTTCCAGGAGATCGCATTTGCTCAGTCTGATAATTGCCTGATGAAAATTGATATTCTCCTCCGAATATTCATCAAATTGCGCACTGGCGCCCTCGGAATCCTTGAAGGTCGCGAACATCCTGCGTAATCCGGCAAGTTCTTCGTCACTGGCCTGCACCGCCGCCATTCGTGCCGCCAGACTCTCCAGCGCACCCCAGACACAAATCATCTCGAGGATTTCCTTTTTGGTCTTGCGAACCACGAACGCACCCCGACGGGGAATATTCCGCACCAGGCCTTCCTGTTCCAGTCGGGAGAGCGCCTCGCGAATGGGTGTCCGGCTGACTCCGAGTTCTTCCGCCAGCTGCCGTTCGTCCAGTTTGGGCGGCGCCTCACCGGCATAGATGTCCATGGACATAATCGCCGCCTTCAATGCCTCGTAAACCTTGCCTTTAAGCACGGTATTTACATTGAGTGGTCGTAATTTGATATTTTGTTTGGACATTTCCAACTCGACTTATTAATCATACGCCGTAATGGTATACATAATACTATGCACAGAGTAAGTGCAAAACTCCCCGACCCTGCAGCGGCATCTTTCGCTCAACGGGACCGGGGCTCCAAGCTACCGTGGGACATCCTGTAACTTACCAGCACCGGTCCTCACGCCCCGGTGCTGGCGGCATGCTGCGCGGCGATCAGCGTCCTTGCTGAGGATCACCAGCATCGGTAACAGCAACGGCAAAAAGAACATTACCAACTTCAGTTGAAGTAACACTGCTGGGCTGACTGCGTAGCGCAGAAGGTCAGAATCACCTGCAACACCATCACCGCCGCGCTCACT
>JBDNAP010000623.1:0-2601 GCA_039768325.1 Thiogranum sp. | reverse complement strand
GTACCATCTGCTGGAACAGGTCGGTGAGGCCTGCAAGATCGGGCTGCAGCGACATGGTATTGATGAGCGGGGTGGAGTCCCTGACATCGTCAGCAATCTGTTTGACGACCGCTTCATCAAGGTAAAGCACCCCATATTTATCGAAATACGGACCCGTGCCAGGGGCAAAGACATCTGTGAACAGGTCTGGCCGCCTCTCCAGCTGTCGTGCTATCTCGCCAGCTGCATCACGCGCGTTAGCAGGAACCTCAGCATCAATCATGACGACGAAAGCATTATCGAGCGCAGGGAATTGATTGATCAGGTCCTGATAATTCTGCCGGAATGGCAACTCGCTATTTATCATCAAGGCAGGATTGGTATCGATCTTCAGTCGTGTGGCTGCCAGCGCAGCACGTAGCACAGCGATAGCGACAAACAGAATGATGGTTGCCGTCGCGTGGTTGACGCACCATCGGGCAATGGACGTTGCGAGCCGTTGAAAGTGATTTTCACTCTCTTCGATTGTCGGTGTTGCTTTCATCGGCGATTCAGAAGTCCCTGCGGCTTTGGCTTTTTGCTCAGTTAGCATCTCTCATGCAGGGCGCGGATGCTACCACCGAAAACGCCCCGAGGCGGGCATCGCCTCCTGCAACAGATAAGCCTGACAGTACAGACGGGCAACGATTTTATTATCTGGGCGAACAAGGACCAAGCGAGCGCTACTGTTAGAGGTTCGACTCCTGTCGGGTGTGACAGTGCAAGATTTCATGGTCGGGCGCCAGGAAGGATTGCTGACCCCTACCTAATTCCTGCCAAAGGCAACAATGATACGCAATCCTTCGTCTGCCGGGGTCACTAGAAGGTATCATCAGCAGACCGATAACATGACCGGCTTACCCCAAATGGCAGACATTCCAGCGTGAAAATGCCCTGCCCTGCTGTGTTCATTGTATTCCCTGCTCTTCAGATATTTTTCCCTGTTCGGTTGAAAAATGTCCCTGTTACGATTTTTACGGAAACCCAGACGTAACTCACTGTATTTGCAGTGTATATTGTCGCGCAAATTCTTCAAAGGCGCTCCTGATTGCAGGATTTCCCTGTAAATTCCCGTATATCAGGGAATTCGCCACCCGAGACCAGTTCGCTCGAGACCGGCCACACAGCATCCTGACACGTATCTCAAAATCGCTGAGAGATATGTGTTTCGCAAAATTGTTCACCACGCTGAAGGCACAAGATGAGGATTGCACTTTGCATACCGCAACTTTGATAGACTTTTGGATTCACATGAACTGAGCTAACTTATGAACGAGGACATATTGGGGAGCAGGTCAGTGGATCTAATCTTCTTAAACCAACAGATTGCTAATAGAAATGAGCAAGCAGTTATCGGAGACAAATTTGATATTTCGAAATGGGAGTGCTTCAAATGAAGCCTGTTGGGATGTTCGTGTTGTGCCGTGTAGATCAACTCCACGATTTTTGCTTACCTATAGGGTCGCCGTTTGAACCTGTCGTTCTTCAACCAGTTCCGCCTGTCCATTAGCAACGCGGTACTGTTTTTTTTCACACTTTTTCGGGCGCCAGTTTTCTGTATTGATGTTGTCATAGGCAGTGTCGGCAGACAAATCGATTGTGGTCGTCCCACCCTGCTCACTCCGCCGCTGAAGTCTCTACCTGAACCGGCGACAGCTCCACCAGCTTCACCTGACCTTCACTCACTTCATAAAGACGCGTGGCTATGGCCTTCCATGCCGGGCGGTGGGTGATCGCCACGATGGTGTACTGGCTGCCCAGTCCGGCGATGTTTCGGCAAATGGCCGCCTCAGCGGTCTCGTCGAGCGCGCTGGTTACCTCGTCCAGGATCAACAGCGTCGGCTGCCGCACCAGTGCACGTGCCAGTGAAAGCCGCTGGCGCTGGCCGCCGGAGAGCTTTGACCCCATATTGCCGATATGCGTGTCCAGTTTTTTGGGCAGCTTTTCTATAAAGCCGGCGGCGCCGGCGGCGTGCAGCGCGGTCCAGACATCCTCGCGCGAAATGGTGTCGTCGCCCAGCGTGACATTATCGTAGATGGTGCCGTGCAACAGTGTCAGTTCCTGCGGCACATAGCCGATGCCGGAGCGCCAGGCAGGCATGTCTATTTCACCAATCGGGACACCATCGATGGTGATGGTGCCCGCGCCCGGTTGATGCAGCCCGGTCAGGATATCGATGATGGTCGTCTTGCCCGCCCCTGACGGCCCGAGCAGAACAGTTACCTCGCCAGCCGGAATTTCAAGGTTGACCTGTTTCAGGATCGGCGTCTTGTCATAGGCGAAGTCAACATTCTCGAAACGGCAGCCGGTCTCCAGCCTCGGATGCTTGACACCAAAACCGTGTTCAAGGCTGGTCTCGGCCTTGCCTATCATATTCATCAACGATGTGTAGGCCCCCTGCATGATCGCAGCCTGCTGCAAATGCTCCTGCACCAGTTTCACCCGGGTGATGACCTGATAGTAGATGATGCCGAGAACCAGCATGTCCGACAAGGGCGCGTTGACAATCTGCGTTCCCACATAGAAGCCGACGACCACCGTCAGCGCCACCATGATGTCCTGACCGTACCTGAGCGCATGCCG
>JBDNAP010000622.1:0-7225 GCA_039768325.1 Thiogranum sp. | reverse complement strand
TTCGATACTGGCGCGCTCCTGGTTCAGCGAATCGTCGATGACGCCCAGCGCATGCCTTCCACTGATCATTATGCTGTTCTCACCATTGGGTTATGGCAGCCCCGCTCGTGGGAACCCGGTAGTCGGGTTTCAGTTGACCGCTTTGCTTGACACCGAACTGGCGTTGCTGAATGATCCCGTCGTCCTGCTTGTCGGCCGCAATGCGCTCGAACACAGCCTTTTCCACACGCAGACCCCATCTGGAAACGCGTTCGGTCCGGCCGTTCTCCTCGTTGACGACAGGCACCTCCAGCGTCCGGCCATCGGCCGCCAGTGCCTCGACGATGATGTAGTAGTTACGTGCGTTGGGATTGGCTTCCGGCACCCGCCATATGCCCGACTTTTCGCCAGGCCGCGAAACGATCTGCAGCGTATAGGCCTGTTCCAGCACGCTGCGCAAGTTGTGCAGTGACTGCAGCGCCGTTTGGGCTGCCTCTTCGTCACCGTTGCTCAGGGCTGTGCCGGCGGACTTGTATAACTGTTCCGCCTGGCGACCGGCCTCGTCGCTTTCCACCACCGCAACCACCGACTGGTATGCCGCCTCCAGCCGCTTCGGGAGTTGGCTATGCGGAATAACAACAGCGAAGTGATAGACAAGCCAGGCGACCAGCAGTGCAGCGAGGCTGCCCATGACCCATTTACCCCAGCCGGCACGACTGACATAGAGCTGCGCCAGGCGGGTGGCCAGACTCTCCGACGGGGGACTGTAGACAAATCGTTCTTCCTTAAGCGCCGCAACACCTTCTTCCAGCACATGATCTGGTACCTCGATACCTTGGGCGGCGTAGATCTTGTGAAGACGCTGTTTCAGGTCCTGTTCACGCCCCTCGGCATCGAGTTCCCGTTCCACCAGGCGACGCCGGCGGCGCAGGGTATCGACCACATCCATAGCCAGCATCACTTCGTCGAGGGGCTGCCCAGCCTTTGACTCGCCACCCCCGACGGCTGTTGTGACAGCCTCCCCACTCATTCCACGCTGACCGCCAGTCCTTTACCCTCTTCCGCCAGGCGTGCGAGCTTGCGCTTGCCCTCCTCGACCGCATCGCGGATTTCTTCGGCATTGGCGGTACTCTGTTTGCGCATCTCCTCGATGATCTCGCGCGACCGGGTCTGCCAGCTCACCACCGAATCGACCAGCTTTTTGACAGCATCAGCGCGTATGGTCGGACCATAACCAGCCCTGACGGCCGCCTCCTGGACTTTGCCACCGATCTCGGCGAGATCCTCGAGGGAGCGACTGACACCCTCTTTCATGGCCTCCACCGTCTGGGTGCCCTCGTGTAAACCGAACATCCCGGTAAAAGAAGCGGAAAGTGCTGTCAGCACCACTTCGTTGGTGCTGAAAAAGCTCACCGCCTGGGCATAGACGCGCTCCTTGGCATTAGTGGTCTGCAACAGGCGGGCCATGACCACCTCGGAGGTGTTGTAGCTCACCGTGAGGTTATCCGACAGGTCTTTGGCAATCTGATAGCGTTTTTCCTCTTTCTGCAAGGCACGGACGGCTTGGTCACGCGCCATCTCCAGCCTGGCACGCTCGACGGCATCCTCGCCCTGATAGCCTTCCACCGTACTCATGGCAGTGTTGACATCTCCTTTGGCCGCCGCCAGCTTCACGCCGGCCTTCTCCAGCAACTCGAGCGCCATCACCTCCGACTGCTTGAGGGCGCCGCGAAAATCCTGGTAGGCTTCGAGGATGGTTTGCTCGCGCTGAATCTGGTCCTGTGTGGCATCCGTCACGTCTAGGTAGGTATCCTTGATGTCATCGAAACGGCCGGCAATGTCGCCACGTGTCACCTTCATCCACACGTTGGAAATACGCTCGAAGGTGTCCAGCTTGCCATCGTCGATCTGCTCGACCATTTTCTTGGCATCGTCGCGGATACTGTTGAAGGCGTCGACGATATCCTCGTAGCGCGTGCCGATATCCATCGCCTGCACCTGTTCGCGCACCACCTCATTGAAAAGCGACGCCTGGCTGAGCGTACGGGTGATAGCCACCACCCGTTCTTCGTCCAGGTCGGCTATCTGTTTGAGGAGCGCGATGATGGGCGCCTCGTCACCGCCTTGCTCGGGTAACAGGCCAAGATCGTGCAGGCTGTTCATGGCTTTATCCAGGTATTGTATCGGTGATACGGCTGTGTTCATGATTCCTCCGCTCGTGATGATTTGAAGCATATCTGTTAGTTGCATCATCTGGATCGTGCAGCGGCAGGTCTGTCCTCGGCATTTATTACCCGACCGCACGTTTATTCTGCTTTTAGGGTGAAGTTTAGCAAAGGATTGAGGGATCGATGTATGCTGAGTAAATGGAACTGTTTTCTCTGATCGTTAACCTGCCAGCTGACTTTGCTAAGCTCGCACGGGCGCTCTTGGCTGACGGCATGCGCTTGACGGCTTACCTGCACGATCCCGCGCTGCCTTGGCGGCTGAAAACCTATTTCTACGAAAATAACTCGCCTTCTACCAAGAGCGCAAAAGCAGACCGCAACGCTTCGACAATGTCACGCGCTTTATGCTGGCCGTGCTTTCACACGGTTTCGCGTGGAAAGATGCCCTGGTGAATGTCACGCCGAAAACCTTCATCGGGTGGCATCGCGCAGATTTTCCCTGTACATGGCGATAGGATGGACTCCCCTTCGTTCACGTATAGACTGAAAGTGTAGCGGATTCAATCCTATCTTACGGAAGCGAGCTGTCCAAGATGGCTAATGGTCTTGTTGCTGTTGATCTTTCAAAATCTGTTTTTAAATTGTCACTGGCTGATGCCAAGCATCGTATTGTTAGTCGGAAACGGCTCAATCGCACACAGTTCCACCGATTTCTTGCGCAATCCGGGCCTGTTCGACTGATCATGGAAGCTTGCGCAACAGCACATTACTGGGGGCGCACAGCTCAATTGCTCGGTCAGGAAGTTAAGTTGTTACATGCCAAATATGTCAAGATCTATGTACGGCGAACAAAGACAGATGCCGCCGATGCCGATGCCTTGTCAGTACCCTATTCAGTCCAACAGATCCGCGGGGATATTACCGCCGTTTTCGGCCAACTTCTGAAGCACGGTCTTGTGCAGCCACATATTCATCTGCGCCGAATCACCCATCTTGTCGGCGGGGCAACCAAGCTCTGTCGCCAGATCCTTGCGCGCCCCAAGGCTGCTGTCAAGACCAAGCAGCTTCATCAGATCGACGATGGATACCTTCCAGTTTAGCTTTTCGGCGTGCGAACTCGCCAATTCCGCCAGCTTGGCCACGACATCGACTTCGGTGATCGCCACAGGGGTAGGCGCGGCTTCGGGTGTGGCTTCGGCGACTGCTTTCTTTTCGTCGCCAAAACCGAGTTTGGATAACATGTTGTTAAAGATACCCATTTCATCTCCTTCAAAGGTTGATTGAACGACGACTACTATATACCAGCGCTGTTACCGCTACCGCTGTCCGCCACGGAAGGGGAAGCCCAAGGCGGTGTACTGACAAGTTAACTTACGGCCCCCTGCGAATCCTGGAAAATTCGCCTCTTGTCCTGGTCCAGCGAATGTTTGTGCCCGCCGATCGAGTCATAGCTCTCGGAATCTATTGTCGTTATTGTATCCTTCGACGTCGGATTCTTACAGAGCTTGTTTTCGGAGGCCACGATTGCACCGGGGGTGAAACGCATCGATGAAAACGGACCCGATGCGCTATTGCAGCTGCTTGAGCTGGTAAACAAGTTGCCGGATTTTGTGCGCTACATCGTGCAACGTCTGAAAACCCTAAACCCCAGCATGGGAAAGCTCAAGATCGCCGAGACGCTGTGCAGGGCAAGACCGCATTTGGGGATCACGACGGTCGGACGGATCCTGAAAGAAGAGCCACGACCTGACCCTGGACCCGCGGCACCGTGCACTGATGTCGTGACCGCCAAGCGGCCTAAGCATGTCTGTCATGTCGATCATATTGAGGTTGCGACATCCATGGGCTTTCGGGCACCGTGGTTGCCATTCGCATTACCTCAGCGCTGGCCGTTTTGCTGGTGAGTAGCGGTTGTCATTGATCACTACTCCCGTCGCGCTATGGGATTTGCGATATTCAGGAATAATCCCACATCGATATCTATTCAGTCCTTCCTCGAAAGCGCCATTGTCAACGCAAGTACCGCACCAAAATACATTATCTTCGACAAGGGTCAACCGTTCTGGTGCGATGCGTTCAAGGGTTCAACAACAGATATGCCAAGTGGGCTCTCAAGGATAACTGTGGTCCGCATAAATTCCCTGACCGTAGTTTTACGTGCATTTTAGTTTAGCAAAGGATTGAGCGAACGGTGTATGCTGAGTAAATGGAATTGTTTTCCTTGATAATCCGCCTGGCTGCTGAACTTGCCAAGCTCGCACGGACGCTCTTCGCTGACGGCATGCGGTTTATCGCCCTACTTGCACGATCCCGCAGTGCCCTGGCAGCTGAAAACTTATTCCTCCGAAGACAACTCGCCTTCTACCAAGAGCGCAAGATCAGACCACGACGTTTCGACAACGTTACGCGGTTTATGCTGGTGCTGCTTTCTCACGGCTTCGCATGGCAAGATGCGCTGGCCAATGTGACACCGAAGACCTTCATCGGGTGGCATCGCCAAGGCTTTCGGTTGTTCTGGCGGTGGAAGTCGCGACCTGGCAGACCACCGATACCGATAGAACTCAGACAACTGATCCGTAAGATGGCTTTGAGCAATCCCTCTTGGGGCGAAGAGCGCATCGCCAATGAGCTGTTGCTTAAGCTCGGCATCCAGATTTCACCCCGTACGGTACGCAAGTATATGCCCAAACGCCCGCGGGGACAGCCGCGTGGCGATCAACGCTGGTCAACCTTTGTTCGCAATCATGCGGCAGCGATTCTGGCCTGTGACTTCTGTGTCGTCGTGACGGCAACGTTTCGCCTGCTGTACGTATTAGTGGTTATCGAGCACCAGACTCGGCGGATTGTGCACTACAATGTGACAGCCCATCCCACGGCAACGTGGACATTGCAGCAATTGCGAGAAGCCATCCCCTCGGATCATCGCTACCGTTTTCTCATCCATGACGGCGATGGTATTTTCTCGCCCCAGCTTGACCAATCCATTACACACATGGGGCTGCGTGTACTCAAAACTCCACCTCGAAGTCCCAAGGCTAACAGCCTCTGTGAACGAGTCATCGGTACGCTACGCCGAGAATGCCTTGACTTCCTGATCCCACTGACGGAAAACCACTTACGTATCGTTACCAAGAACTGGGTCACGCATTATAATCGAGGTCGACCCCACAGTAGCCTTGGGCCAGGCATCCCGGATCCGCCAGTCAATCTTCCGGTCACACCATATAAACATCGGCACCACATTCCCGACCATCTTAAGGTTGTGGCCCACCCTGTCCTGGGCGGATTACACCATGAATATAACTTGGTAGCGGAAGCCGCATGAATTTTTGCGGGGCACAAGGGAAGCGGGCGATTCGCGTGTCAGGAATGCGGGTTTGAGAACCTGAATTCAGTGTCCTCATGCACCCGCCGGCGGTTGCGGAGGTGTGCTGGAGGCATGGGGCGCGATTATTTGTTCGATAGTATCACCGAGGTGGTCAATGACGTCTTCAGCGAAACCCTTGCCGGCTTTGGCGTGTAAATCCCAGGTGGTTTCCACACCGACTGCCTTGAGTGTTGCAACCTCTTCCGGGTATTGGGCCACGGCGAAGGTACGCACGACTGCGTGACGGCTGCGAATCTCCTTGGCGACCCCGAGAATCTGTTCAGATTCGGGGAGTGTCAGCAGCGCCACCGAGACTTTGCCTTTTCCCGTTCTTACCCAGAATTCATCATCTGTGGCATCGGCGTGGATGACGTTGCGACCGGCGGCTGCATGTCGAGACACTGTGTCGGGGTCAACGTCGATACCGACCAGCCAATCGCCGTACTGATCTTTCAGGGTATCGTATGCGCTGGTACCGAGGCGACCCATGCCGATGATCGCGATGACTGCTTCCCCCGGGTCAATGGGCGCATCTTCCGGCAGGGGTATTGCTGTCTCGAAAGGGGTAATATGCACCTTCACCTTGTTATGAAGCTCGCGTGAAAGGGCGTTTAGGGGCGCTGCTGCAATAAAGGTCAGGGTCAGCGCCAGTGCGATGATCACCAGCCAGTCACCACTTAACCAGCCGTTTGCAACGGCAATGGCCCCGACGATCAGGCCGAATTCACTGTAGTTGGCGAGCGCGAGCGAGGCGAACAGCGAGGTGCGGGCGCGCAGCCGGAAGCGGGTGAACAAACCGAAGTACAGTATGACTTTTAGTACAACTGCCACGGCCAGACCCAGCGCGACCAGCAATGCTGGTATACTGATGGTTCCGGACATGCCGATACTTAGGAAGAAACCAACCAGTAGCAGGTCCTTGAAGCCGAGCAACTTTTTCGACATCTCGGGGGCCGCGGGGTGTGCCGCCACCAGTGCCCCGACGATCAGTGCACCCAGGTCGCCCTTTACATCGACCATGTTGAACAGCGACCAGCCGCCAAAGGCCATTGCCAAGCCGAAGAGGATCTGTAATTCGCCATGACCTGTGCGGTTCATCAGATTCATTAATACACCACGCAACGGGATAATTCCTAACAGTGCGAGTGCCCATGGCGATGGTATCTTCCCGGCTGACACTGCGAGAAACAGCACGGCAAAGATATCCTGCATAATAAGGACACCGATCGCGAGCTGTCCGTATTTCGAGGTGTATTCACCCTTTTCCTCCAGTGTCTTGACTGCAAATACGGTACTGGAAAAACTGAGGGCGAAACCAATCAGCAGCGCGATGCTCAAATCCATATCTACAAAGATTGTCAGGCCCGTCAGGCTCAGCCAGTAGAGTCCTGTCCCGAACGCCGCGATAACAACCAGCATGTGGAGGGTCGTGCCAGCCCAGATAACCGGGCGCAGCAGTGAACGCATCTCCAGTTTCAGGCCTATGGTGAACAGCAGCAGGCTAACGCCGAGGTCACCGACTGCGACAAGCCTCTCGTGGTCGACGAAACCCAGGGCATTGAGGACGAAACCGGCGATCAGGTAGCCAACCAGTGGAGGCAAGCCGAAGCGCACGGCCAGCAGTTCGGATGCCAGCGCGGGACCAATGCGCGGATTACGCATCGAAGAGATGGTGAAGAGTACCTGGGTGTATCGGCGGTTACGTAACTTT
>JBDNAP010000126.1:0-8021 GCA_039768325.1 Thiogranum sp. | reverse complement strand
GGTCAAGCCATCCAGTTCCTCTTCCTTGAAGCCTTCTTCCAGTAACGCTTCCCGCGGGATGTCGACCCCTTTCTTGCAGCTGTTGCACAGGCGCCGCGCAAGGCGCTGGGCGATAATCAGGTTGACCGATGATGCAATGTTGTAGGGTGGTACACCCATGTTGGCGAGACGTGTCAGCGTCTGCGGTGCGTCGTTAGTATGCAGGGTGGACATGACCATGTGACCCGTCTGCGCCGCCTTGATGGCGATCTCCGCGGTTTCCAGGTCACGAATTTCACCGACCATGATGATATCCGGGTCCTGGCGCAGAAAGGCGCGTAAGGCCGAGGCGAAAGTAAGGCCGGCTTTGGGGTTCATGTTGCACTGGTTTATGCCGGACAGGTTGATTTCCACGGGGTCTTCGCAAGTCGAGATATTTCGATCCGAAGTGTTCAGTATGTTCAGGCCGGTGTAGAGGGACACCGTTTTACCCGAGCCGGTGGGCCCGGTAACCAGGATCATACCGTAGGGTTTATTCAGGTTCTCCATGTAAAGGTTCTTCTGCTCCTCCTCGTAACCCAGCATATCGATGCCCAGCTGGGCGCTGGTCGGGTCAAGAATACGCAGTACAACTTTCTCGCCGAACAGGGTCGGACAGGAGTTGACACGGAAATCAATGGCGCGTTTCTTGGACAGGGCCATCTTGATTCGCCCGTCCTGCGGCTTTCGGCGCTCGGCTATATCCATTTTACTCATCACCTTGAGGCGGGAGACGAGCCGTGTCGCCATGTTGACCGGTGGTGCAGCGACTTCGTGCAGCACACCATCCTGGCGGAAGCGGATGCGGAAATTTTTTTCGTAGGGTTCGATGTGGATGTCGGACGCGCCTTTGTTAATGGCATCCAGCAGGACCTTGTTGACAAAGCGTACCACGGGAGTGTCGTCGATGTCGGCGTCCCTGGTGTCATCGGCTACGCTATCCTCATCACCGCTGCTGATATCGAGATTATCCAGGTCTTCATCCAGCAGATCCGTCATGGATGTATCGGCTGAATCCAGCGCCTGCTCGATCGCTTTTACCAGCTTGTCTTCTTCGACCAGGATGGTTTCGGTGCTGATACCGGTGTGGAACTTGATCTCATCCAGCGCCTGCAGGTTGGTCGGGTCTGAAACAGCAACGAAAAGGCGGTTGCCCCGTTTGAACAGCGGCAGCGTGTGATGCTGGCGGATCAGTTTTTCATCGACCAGGGAAACCGGGGCAGCATCCAGTTCCATCGCTTTGAGATCGAAAAGCGGGGTGCCGAACTCCTGGCAGGCTGAAGACGCAATGGAGGCACTGTCCAGTATCTTGTTGGCCACCAGATACGAAACAAACGGTTCGCGGCTTTTCAGGGCTTTTTGCTGGGCGTCTGTTGCCAGTTCCTCTGCTAACAGGCCGTCCATGACCAGGCGTTTGGCCAGACCACTAAGATGAGACACAGGGCTCGAAGTTACCATAACCAGAAAATATCCTTATTCCATCTGGGTTTTCGTGATCCGGTACACAATGTAAGGCCTCCCGCAAACAAGTTCAAACAAGTTCTCCCAGGTAAACGACCACCACAATGAGGGCGATGGCGTTTCAGTGGATGTAGTCGTCATCTGGAGCCGAAACTTTACCCAAACCGGGGTTTGCTCTTTGAAAGGGGGGGAAGAGGAGCAGAGCGGTTAGTGCGAGAGACAGGCTATCCGATAGCGGGCGCTTGGGTGGTCGAACTGGACTGGGAGATCAGATGAGTCTGACTCCTTTGATCTTAAAATAAAAAAGGGGGCTCAAGAGCCCCCTTTTCTGTTTCATGATACGCGAAGCGTATTAGCGACAATTAGCCGGCAGAAACTTCGGATCAATCGTCGTGGCGGCACCGTTAACGGCAGCATCACAGAACCATTCGACAGTACCTGTTGAGTTATTGGCCAGGGCCGCGCCGGCTATGCGCGGAACATAGGCCAGAACGTTGGCACCGGCTAACTGGGGAATACCGCCCATTGTGACGGTGATTTCTCCGGTAGCGCCGTTTACCGCGATCGCAGAGATCTTGGTACCGGTCAAATTAGCCTGATCGGCAGCGATTACGCCGCTATAGGTATTAACACCGGCCAGACCGTTATCAGCAAACATCTCGGTGACACCGACTTTGATGGCACTGGCGGCTATTGCACCCTCAGAGACCTTGGCGCGAACGGTGTAATCCTGGTAGGCAGGTAACGCAATGGCGGCCAGAATACCGATAATCGCAATAACGATCATAAGTTCGATAAGAGTAAAACCCTGTTGTACTTTCTTCATGATATATACCTCAAGTAACGTTAACGTATTGTCAAATAGCGTTGTGGATCAGAAGCCTTGCGGTGCCGCCACATCAGACTCCATGTCGGGACCGGGCTGTACCGTGTTTATCGGCTATCCCTTGCTAAGCAGCATGCGTGCCAGTTTCCTGACGCCAGGCGGTGTTTGTGACGGCATCGTGCCGATATTTATTAAATACCAATAAAAACAATTGGATGAGATCTATATGAGGTTTGAGGGCAGCAGTTTCCTGTCGACGGCCTGCTTGAAGCTGCGCTGTGATCTGCCGTGATCAAAAGCGTCAGGCTGACGTGATTGGGACGTCAGATGACGTAGCGTGTCACATTTCAGCTATTCCAGGCCCAGCTTTTTCAGACGATAGCGCATGGCGCGGAAGGTGATGCCGAGAAGCTTTGCAGCTGCGGTCTTATTATTATGAGTCTGCTCCAGTGCCGCCAGTATGGTCTGCCTTTCTATACCCTCCATATAGTCTTCCAATGACACTCCCTCCGGCGCTGGCGGAGGCTGTTCGAATGCCTGCGTCGGTGGTTCGGCAACATCCGCTGCGGGCAGCGCCAGTTCTTCAGGCTGGATTTCCTTGCCGTCACTGAGGGTCAAGGCGCGTTCGAGAATATTTTCCAGCTCGCGAACATTTCCGGGGAAGGCATAGCGTTGCAGGGCTTCCAGTGCTGCCTGACCCAGCGCGGGATGCTCGGCACCATGCTCCTGGGTCAGCCTGTCGAGCATATGTTCCGCCAGTTGCGGGATGTCTTCCCGACGCTGGCGCAGGCTGGGTACCTTCAGCTCAATAACGTTGATCCGGTAGTACAGGTCCTGACGGAACTCGCCGGATTCCACCAGTTTGGCGAGATCCTTGTGGGTTGCCGACAGTATGCGGACATCGACGGGCACCTCCTTCTGTTCACCGACCGGGCGTACCGCTTTCTCCTGGATGATGCGCAGCAGCTTGACCTGCATATGCAGAGGCAGTTCAGCTACCTCATCCAGGAACAGGGTGCCGCCGTCGGCGGCCTGGAAAAGCCCCTCCTTATCGCTGACCGCGCCGGTGAAACTGCCTTTCTTATGCCCGAAAAACTCGCTTTCCATGAGTTCCGAGGGGATGGCGCCACAGTTGACCGGCACAAACGCTTTGTCGTTGCGGGGTCCTCTGGTGTGGATCAGCCGCGCCACCAGTTCCTTGCCAGTGCCCGATTCACCGCTGATATAGACGGGGGCCTGGCTGCGCGCCAGTTTGGCAATGGTGAAGCGAATGGTCTGCATTACCGCCGAATCGCCGAGCAGGGTATCGCGGCTGCGGCGTTCGCGCTTGGGGACGCTGCTCAACTTGAGCGCACCCTTGACCAGGTTGCGCAGTACCTGCAGGTCAACGGGTTTGGAAATGAAGTCGAAGGCACCGACTTTCAGGGCCTGGACGGCGGTTTCCATATTGCCGTGTGCAGTGATGACGGCAACGGGAAGATCCGGGTAGTCCTGCTGGATGTTTTCCACCAGTTCCAGGCCATCGCCATCCGGCAGCCGCATATCGGTCAGACACAGGTCAAATTCAGATTCATTCAGCAGTTGACGGGCTTCGGTGAGGTTGGCCGCCGAGCGGGTTTCCACACTCATGCGTCCGAGTGTGAGCTCGAGCAGCTCGCGAATATCGGGTTCGTCGTCGACAATCAGTGCCAGTGGTGTACTCATAAATTTATCGGCCCAGTGTTCACTATAATGCTGATTAACGGCTGTTCATGGTTCAGGCTGTAAAGCTAATTCGAAAGCTGCTGCCCCCTTCCGGCAGTGGATGATAACTGAGTCGCGCCTGATTTATTTCGCACAATTCCCGCACGATATACAGGCCAAGTCCAGTGCCCGATGAGGCTGTCGTGTAGAAAGGTTCAAACATCTGTTCCGCTGTTTCGGCCTTGATACCGGGGCCGTTGTCAACCACATCCAGCCAGACCACAGCCCTGTCGTCTCTGCGTACCTGCAGTCTGACCGTTGTTTCATCTCCGGCGTGTTTGAAGGCATTCTGGCACAGGTTGATTAATACCTGGTGCAGATGGCCGGGGTCAACGTGGATTCGAACGTCTTCCGGCTCAATGTCGAGTTCCAGTTGTTTCGAACGCAGCCCGTCCATTTGCACAAACTCGGTTTTAAACTCACTCAGCCAGTCTGTCAGAGCGATTTCCTGCGGATGACTTGCGGAACGCCGGGAAAGCTGCAGGACATTCTCAATTATAGTGTCAACCCGTTTACTGTGGTTGTTAATGATCTCGGTCAGGCGTTTGTCGCCCTGGTCGAGATTAGCGGATTCCGCCAGCAGTTGTGCGGCATGACTGATGGCGCCCAGAGGGTTGCGGATTTCATGGGCAATACTGGCGGTCAGCCGTCCCAGTGATGCCAGTTTGATCTGCTGGGTTTTGTGGGCGAGCTGTGCGCTGTCTTCGAGCAGGATTAAGGTGCCTTTACCCCTGGCTGTCTGCAGTTCGCTGAACCTGGCTATCAAGGTGTTGCCGGCGCTGGGGGACTGAAAGGCCTGCGGTTGCCATTGGTCGTCGTGTTTCCAGTGATCCAATTGTTGCGCAAGCCCCGCTGCGGCGTGCTCGAGCCGCATGGGGGGCTGCTGGACGAATTCCAGCATTGTGTGGGCGGTCTGGTTGGCCAGGCGAATGTCGTTATCCGGATCGACGACCAGCACGCCGGCCTGCAACTGGTGAATAATGTACTGGTTGAGTTGTTGTAAATTGGCCAGATCTATACCGCGTTGCTGGGCCAGCTCTTCACTGTCGCGGATTCGTACCGCCAGCACGTGGGCGAGCCCGGCGGCGGCAAACAGTACCAGGCCCAGCAGCCCGGCGCGGGTAATATCACCGGCACCGGCTTTTTCCGGTGAAAGGCTGGCGAGTCCGGTCTCGAACAGCAGGATAAGCGTTGCCACCGAGGCAAACAGATAAGCCGGTCGTCCAGGTAAAATCAGCGCGCCGGCCGCGACGGCTATGACCAGCAGAACACCGAGGGCACTGGTGGCGCCGTCGGCGGCGTGCATCAGCAGGGCGATCGCAGCGATGTCTGTCAGTATCTGGACCAGCGCCTGAAACTGATACCCCGGCCAGCGTAAACGGGTGCTGAACCCGGCGGCAATGGCAAAAACCAGATAGGTGGCCAGGGTGGCAGTGAAAAGCTGGTGATCCTGGGTATTAAACGGATTGCTGTCCTGCAGTGAGAAGTACAAAACCGTCAGCAGGCCGGCGAGAATCGCCCGGTAGAAGGTCAGTATGCGCAAGGCCTGCCAGCTTGCGGGTCTGAACGGAATTTCCGGCGTTGTTGAGGCAATCGGCTTGGTCATCAGCTCACAGCACCTCGTTTACAGCTTGCGGTCTTCGTCCCGGTGCCGGGAGCAGCAGTAGTGGCGATCACCATCCTGTATCGCTTCATGACGGGGTATATACACACCGCAGTGTGTGCAGCGCACCATATTGCCAACCTTCCTGGTGGATTTCTTTTCCAGGCGAGGTGTTTTTGCCAGCCGCATGAGGATCCAGATGACCAGGGCTATGCCCAACAGGTAGATCAGAACGCGTATGCCAAACATCGGCTTAGTGTACCCGAATTTTTGTCGTGCCGAAGGGTGGCTCGATCAATACTTTACTCAGACCCCGTTTATTCAGGAGAATACGGGCTTTAAATCAATGGACGCCGCCATGCATCTTCACGAGTATCAAGCCAAACAATTGTTCGCCGACTATGGCGTTCCGGTTCCGCAAGCTCGCATGGTGGAATCGATGCGGGATGCTGCAGCGGCGGCCAAGGCGCTGGGTGGTGAGCGCTGGGTGGTGAAGGCCCAGGTTCACGCCGGCGGGCGGGGTAAAGGCGGCGGCGTCAAACTGGTTGAAGGTGTCGAGGCTGTTGAAAAGACCGCCAACGCCTTGCTGGGATCGAGCCTGGTTACCCGGCAGACCGGCAGCCAGGGTCTGCCGGTACATCGTCTGCTGATTGAAGGTACGGTTGAAATTGAACGTGAGCTGTACCTGGGCATGCTGGTCGACCGGGCGCGGGAGCAGGTCATGATCATGGCGTCTGCATTCGGCGGCATGGATATTGAAGAGGTCGCAACACGGGATCCGCACGCCATTCTGACCGAAGTTGTCCATCCCGCCGTTGGCCTGCAGGCTTATCAATGTCGTAATCTGGCTTTCGGTTTGGAGCTGGTGGGTGACCAGATCAAGGCTTTTACCCGTTTGCTGGGTGGTTTGTACCGTCTTTTTGAGCAGCAGGATGCCAGTCTGCTTGAGATCAATCCGCTGGTGGTGACGGGGTCCGGCGATCTGCTGGCGCTGGATGCCAAGCTGGATATCGATGACAATGCCTTGTACCGGCACCCGGATATCAACGCGTTACGCGACCCCAGTCAGGAGGATGAAAAAGAACGCAGCGCCAGTGAACATGGGCTCAACTACATTACCCTGGATGGTGACATCGCCTGCATGGTGAATGGCGCAGGTCTGGCCATGGCGACCATGGATCTGATCAAGCTGCACGGCGGCGAACCGGCTAATTTTCTCGACGTGGGTGGTGGCGCCACCGCTGAACGGGTAGCGGAGGCCTTCAAACTCATCCTGGCGGACACAAAGGTTCGCGCTATTCTGGTCAATATATTCGGTGGTATCGTGCGTTGTGACCTGATCGCCGAGGGTATCATACAGGCGGTACAGGATGTGGGTGTCGATCTGCCGGTAGTGGTGCGTCTGGAAGGCACCAACAGGGACGAAGGTAAAGCACTGCTGACGGCGTCCGGCTTGAGAATTATTGCCGCGGAAGGTTTTACTGACGCTGCCGGGAAAGTCGTGCAGGCAAGCCGGGAGACAGCCGCATGAGCATCCTGGTTGACCAGCACACGCGGGTGATTTGCCAGGGATTTACCGGCAAGCAGGGCACCTTCCATTCCGAGCAGGCACTGGCCTATGGCACACAACTGGTCGGCGGTGTCACGCCCGGCAAAGGCGGACAGAAACATCTGGATTTACCGGTATTCAATACGGTGCGGGACGCAGTGGATGGCACCGGCGCCCACGCCAGCATGATCTATGTGCCGGCGGCTTTTGCAGCAGATGCGATACTCGAAGCGGCTGATGCCGGTATCGAGCTTATTGTCTGTATATCCGAAGGCATTCCGGTGATGGATATGTTGAAAGTGAAGACCGTGCTGTCCGGCAGCGGCGCCAGTCTGATTGGTCCCAACTGCCCGGGCATCATCACACCGGGCGCCTGCAAGGTGGGTATTATGCCGGGCACCATACACAAGCCGGGCACTATCGGTATTGTCTCGCGATCCGGTACCCTGACCTATGAAGCAGTTCACCAGACTACGTTGGCGGGCCTGGGGCAGAGTACCTGTGTCGGTATCGGCGGTGATCCGATTCACGGCCTGGATTTTATCGACTGTCTGCAGCGGTTCGAGCGCGACCCTGGCACCGAGGGTGTCATTATGGTGGGCGAAATCGGCGGCAGCGCTGAAGAGGAAGCGGCGGTATTTATCCGCGATCATATGAACAAGCCGGTGGTCGCCTACATTGCCGGGGTTACTGCACCGGCCGGTAAACGCATGGGGCACGCGGGTGCGATTATCAGTGGTGGCAAGGGTACCGCAGAGGCAAAGTTTGCAGCACTGGAGCAGGCCGGTGTCGCGGTTGTCCGCTCGCCGGCGGATATGGGG
>JBDNAP010000621.1:0-5001 GCA_039768325.1 Thiogranum sp. | reverse complement strand
TTGAAGGGTCGCACTCATGTCGGTTTCCTCGCTTTTCGTTAAAAAAATGAGATTAACCGATGCGACCCTTCATAGTATCTACAGAGGCAGAGCCGCCTTAACTTAGTGCCATTCATTTTGGATATTCTTTTTCATCCGACTATCAGAAGAGCTACATAAGGAACGACATTGAAGACCAAAAAAAGGACTTTAAACAAACCAAGGAAGGCGTAAATGACTACGTCGTACGTTTCCCGGGAAATGGGGAACCATTTGTTCTGTATGCCATACACGAAATCCGGAGCGAACACGAAGAACGTTGTCCACAGCACCAGAATGCCGCCATTTATAATGGTGCACCACATGAAGAACATTGTGAGTGTCTGAATATCCATGGTGTTTCTCTATGTCCTTTTTGTTTAGTTCTGTCGTGTTTTACGTTTTCCGGCATCATCAAGACAGGCCTGCAACAAAGCCTGCATTTTATTCCTCCCCAGGCTGTTCAGTAACTCTATATTACGCTCGGGAATCTGATCCGGATCCGGACAATTGACAATGCTCCTTTCCAGGCTCTCCTCCCGAATCAGGTGCAACATGGGATAGGGGGATCTGTTCGTGTAATTCTCCGCGTCATCCGGTTCAGTGCCGCTAAACTGATAATCCGGATGAAAGCTCGCTATCTGATAAACACCGTCCAGCCCCATCTGCACCAGCATGTTATCAGCGGAGCTCAAGAACTGATTGTAATCGCAAAACGCCTGCAGCACCTTGGGGTGAATCAGTAAGGTCGTTTCAACTGCTTCGTTACTGTTAAGCAATTCCAATTCGGCTTGCAGATCCACCAACAGCCGTTCTTCAGTTACCGCTTCTGTCACAGAAAAGCGGACCCGGTTCTGCACCAATTCACGCCCCGCGAACGGGCAGAGGTTCAAAGCCACCACCACGGACTCCACCCAATGCCGTACCGGCCCGATTATTTCCTCGTTTTCCAAAACCCCGTCCGATTTCCGGTGTCCCGGCCGCGAAGCGGCGGACTGTGTGCGTTTGTTACCCGAATAGCCTACCACCGCCGCTCACCCTTATCTGCTTGGACAGCTCTAATCCCTGCGTACTGCTCTCCCAAACCCATCCCGATTATAAGCGTTACCGGCAGAGGGTAGCGTGGACCGACGACATGTCGCAAGGACCTGAATGCGTCCACATTAACAGGATGACGGTCTACGCCTGCTGTTGATCTACACCCCGTCGGCTGACGTAGCGCCGTCCTGTAAACGACCAACTCTATATGAATCGACAATACCAATTAGCCAGACAAGGATCAAAACAGCCGTAGCGATAGTGACGGGTTGCGCGTCAGCGCCTGGTGCCGACTTTGCCACCAATTCGGTAATGACTGCAACATCTGCTTGAATTTCGCCACTCCGAATTTTATCGGCTATCTGCAGCGCCCGCTCTACTGCGGCAGAAATAATAAAATAAAGAGAAATAAAGGCGATAGTGGCCAGCAAGGCACCAGCGGTAAATCTCTTTAGATAAACATGCCCAACACCGGGAAACACAAATGCCGATAGCAGGACTGATTTCGTTGACCTATTCATAATTATGCATCAAGAGTGTCCCTGAATTGATTGCCGCATACCGGTCCCGCCAATCCCGGGAAGTTCCAGCTCCGGTTCTAGTCGCTTATCGGTCATTTCATGATAATCGGATTTTTTCATAAAGGACCCGGCCTATATATCTCCCGGCGGGGCACCCGCTGATTGGGACCAGGCACTACTTCCGGAAACGCGCACAGAAGGGCCGGTCGTATTGTCCCTTAGCCAGGTGAAAGCCTGAAAAGCCCTCCGGTTTGCGAGTCACTGGTAAAATAGAGAGCACCATCGGGACCAATCGCGACACCGACCGGTTGCGCCAGTCGCCTGCCGTCGGTGCGCTGAAAGCCCCGGATAACATCCATCACCTCCGCTGCTTTTCCGTCCTCAAAGCGTACCATCATGAGCCGTGGCGGACGCCGACTGGCCGGATCACCGCGGAAACCACCGTCTGGCCGGGTTCCCCAGGACCCCCTGAACGCGACAATGGCGTTGTGCTCGAAACGGGGATCGAGCGCACCGCTGGGTACAAAACCTACACCCATGGGTGCATTGCGAGACGGAAAGGTGGCAACCGGAACCCCTACGTCTGAAGCAGGCCGTGGCGGTTTTACCTCGATACAGTTGTCGCGGTGGAGCCGCCGGCCATCGAACCGGTACCAGGGCATGCCGTGGAAGGAGCCGGGAGTCAGGCGGAAAAAGTATTCGGGTGGCTGATCGAAGCCCAAGTGGTCCGGGCCGTTGTTGCTGGCGTACAGCTCACCGGTCTGCGGATGCCAGTCGAATCCGACCGGGTTGCGCAAGCCGCTGGCAAAGGGGATGAAGCGGACCCGGGGTCCGGACTCGTCGAGCACCAGCACGCCACCACGCCTGTCGTCAATAGGATAAGCTTCATCGAGATACTCGTTACTGCAGTTTCCGCTGATACCAAGGGAAACATACACGCGTTGATCCGGGCCTACGGCCACGCTGCGGCTGGAATGACCACCACCGGTGGGCAGTGGCACGAGAAGTTTCAGCTCGTTCCGGTCGATGCGCCGTTGACCGGGGCGATACTCGGCGCGGTATAGTCCATCGCTCTGGGCTATCAACAGTTCTCCGTCCCGATAGGCCAGGCTGTGCGGATAGCCCGGCAGATCGACCAGCACCTGTGGCTCGCGGTAAGGCGGCTCCAGCCGGTAGATATTGCCGGATTTCGAACCAATCAGCAGATCGCTATTGGGCAGAAAGACCATCAGGCGCGGCTTGTCCAGATCTGTGGTCAGTAATTCCAGTTGCATACCTGATGGCACCTGCAGATTCCAGATCTCGTTGCCGACCGTTAACCGTTGACTATGCAAGGGCAGTTGTGCAGCGTGAGCGGACAGACAGACCGTCAGCCACACCAGTACCGGCAGGAACAGTGATTTTCTTCCGCAGCCTCGTGCCTGCCGGTCAGTGTTGAGC
The DNA here is from genome assembly GCA_039768325.1 of Thiogranum sp. Taxonomy (GTDB): domain Bacteria; phylum Pseudomonadota; class Gammaproteobacteria; order DSM-19610; family DSM-19610; genus Thiogranum. The sequence goes on along the minus strand of JBDNAP010000621.1, from coordinate 1,984 downwards.
GGAAACATATTTTTCGTTCGGTGCATCAGGCGTCACGATGGCCAGCGGCAATACCGTGTGGAGTACAGGAAGAATAAAAGCCCCTCCCCCTAAAGTCGATGAATACAGGCTTAGCCCGCATATCTCACGGGGATCCTGGATGCTGACGCCGGGCCCGTGAGAAATGCGGGTTAGTAGTCGCCGTCGTTATCGCTGCGTACCAAAACTACACCATTCCTGCCAACGAGCTCCGGCAACGGCCGTGGGCGTCCGACGGCATAGCCCTGGACAAAATCGATGCCGACCTGGCGCACCGCTGCCAGGATCTCTTCGCTTTCCACGCACTCGGCCACAGTGGCGATCCCCATCGTGTGGCCGATGTCGTTAATCGATTTAACCATGGCCCGATCGACCTCATCCCAGTGCATGTCGCGGATGAAACTACCGTCGATCTTCAGGTAGTCCACGGGCAGATGCTTCAAGTAGGTGAACGAGGACAAGCCGCTGCCAAAATCGTCCAGTGCAAAGCGGCAGCCGAGATCGCGCAGTTTGGTGATTACCTTCTGGGCTATGGCAAGCCGGTTAATGGCCGCGGTTTCGGTCACCTCGAAACATACGCAGTGCGCTGGTACCGCCGTCGCGGCCAGTAACACGCCCACAAAATCCACCAGCCGATCATCACTGAGTGAATCGCCGGACAGATTGATGGCAAGGCCGGGACCGCCATCGGCGATACCGAGGCTGCCGTATTGCCGCAGCGCCTCGGATATCACCCAGCGGTCCACTTCGATCATCAGACCAAAGCGCTCCGCCGCCGGGATGAAGCTGCCCGGTAGCAACAGCTCGCCGTTTTCATCGAGCAGGCGCACCAGCACCTCATAGTGTACAACCTGTCCGTCGGGATCCGTCGCACTTCGAATCGCTTGGGCGTAGAGTCGAAAACGGTATTGTTCCAACGCTTCCCGCAGTTCGGCGGCGCGCACAATATCATGGTGGCGTTGCGACAGTTCGCTGTCATCAGCGCAGTATACAGACACGCGGTTTCGACCCAGGTCTTTGGCCGCAAAACAAGCCACGTCAGCTTTAGTCATCAGTTGCACCCGGTCGGTCATATCCACGGTAATCGGAACAACACCAATGCTCACTCCGATCGCGAAGCGCCGCTCGCCCCAAGTAAAACGGAAGTCACCGATGGTGGCTACCAGGTTCTCGGCGATCTCCAGCGCCTTGCCGAGTGGGCAGTTCTCGAGCAACAGACTGAACTCATCGCCACCCATACGGCCCAGTGTGTCGCGCGAGCGGATACATGTCTGCAACAGAGCGGCGATCTGCTTGAGCATCTCGTCGCCAGCCGAATGCCCTGCGGTATCGTTGACCACCTTGAACTGATCCAGGTCCAGATAGCAGAGCACGTAGGGCGTCCCGTGGGTGTGGAACGCCCCGATCGAGTGGTCCAGACGGTCTTCGAATTCTTTACGGTTGACCAGTCCGGTCAGGCTGTCGTGGGTCGCCTGATGGTGCAGCCGCCGGCTGAGGCGGTGTTGTTCGGTAACGTCTTTGAATACCAGCACGACGCCATGCACCCGGCTCGAGTGATCGCGGATGGGCGCGGCCGATGCCTGGATGGCGAACTCGCTTCCGTCGCGACCGATCAGCAGGGTATGGTATTCGAGCTCGACGATATCGCCTTCACTCAGGGCGCGCGACAGCGGGTCTTCGATGCGCTTCCGATGCTCATTGACTATCTGAAAAATGTCATCCAGAGGACGCCCTTGGGCTTCATCGTGGCGCCAACCGGTCAGTCGTTCGGCCACCGTATTGAGGAACTCGACCTGTCCGCTGGCATCGGTCGTGACTACGGCATCGCTGATCGAGCGCAGGGTGACCAGCGCCTTTTCCCGTTCCTGGAACAGCACCTCCTCGACCGCCTTGCTCTCGTTGATGTATGTATCAACACCCTCATTCAAGATGTCTCCATGCTGGTCCCGGCGACCCACGGACCGTT
>JBDNAP010000125.1:0-7566 GCA_039768325.1 Thiogranum sp. | reverse complement strand
TTGCGCATCGACATAGACCTCGAGTAAGCGACCCCCGCTGTCAATTATCTTGAACTCATAAACCCACCTTCCGTGTTCGCGTTCGAATTCAACCCCAACCACCTCGCCTGGAACCTGCGTTTTCAACCGTTCCAGCAGTTCTTCTATCGGGCGGGCCTCTCCGTGTTCGACCGCCCGTCGCGCGCGATCGTAGGCGTGGTCGTCATCTTCCCACCGGCGTTCATCGTCCCCGGTCAAGGCGACATGACTTGCGGTCATCAGCGTGACAGCAAGCCCCGTCATTAATGTGAGCCGCACCAATAGCTGCTTCATAGTCCTCATTATGCCGCAGTTCTACCTGACAAAACGCTGACAATGCCGTTCAGAGCTTGGTCAGGGCTATTTCGTTAGATTGGTACCCGTCTGACACGGAACTGTTCCGTGTGGCGACCACCAAGCTGACTTCACTATGGAAGAGGGGACGCACATGAACGAGACGACACTCCATTCTAACGATGACATTCACGAGACAACTTCAAACACGGTGCGCGTCTGGGACCCGCTGCTGCGGTTGTTCCACTGGAGCCTGGCAGGGAGTTTCACGATCGCATTCGTGACCGAAGATGACCTGCTGGCTTTGCACGTGTGGGCCGGTTACCTCATCTTAGGTCTCATAATGATACGAGTGCTGTGGGGCTTTGTCGGGCCCCGTCACGCGCGTTGGTCGGATTTCGTGAAAGAACCGACTGAAATTCTCGCGTATTTGAAAGCCGCTATCCAATTCAAGGCCGCTCGCTACCTGGGCCACAATCCGGCGGGTGGCGCCATGGTAGTGGCGCTCATGCTGAGTCTCACCATCACGGGCCTTACCGGGGTCGCTGTATACGGTGCGCAGGAGCTGTCGGGACCTATGGCACCGTTGCTCGGTGGCCTGTCTGAGGGCTGGGCGCACGCCCTGGAGGATATCCACGAGGTTCTGGCTAACCTGACGCTGCTACTCGTTTTATTGCATCTGGCGGGTGTGGCACTGGCCAGTCTGCAACATCGCGAGAACCTGGTCAGGGCCATGATCACCGGACTTAAACGGAGCGAAACACAATGAAAATGCAGACCGCCCTTGGCATTGCCGTATTAGTGGCCTCCAGCACGACCTACGGGTCCACCGCTACCCTGATTGAAGGCTACCGGAACGCCGGCGCAGGTCCATTTTCGCTGGACGCGGGGCAATCCGCTTGGGCACAGGAGCACCAGTCTTCCGGCGGCGTGGCGACGAGAAGTTGTGCCAGTTGTCACGGGACGGATCTTACCCGAGCCGGCAGGCACGTCAAAACGGCAAAGCCCATTGAGCCAATGGCGCTTTCGGTGAACCCTGCGCGACTAAGCGACCCCAACAAGGTCGAGAAATGGTTTCGTCGAAACTGCCGCTGGACGCTGGGGCGTGAATGTACGCCCCAGGAAAAGGGCGACTTTATTCAATTCATGACCAGCCAGTAAGCATCAGCATCAGAGGAGAATTGCCATGAAAAAAACGATCAGTATCATTGCCCTGGGTATCCTTTCCATCGCATCTATCGGCGCTGTAATGAGTTCCTCCGAGTGGGGTGAGCGAGAAGGTGAAGAGCGATACGAAAAAGAGTACGAGTCGGATGATCACGAGGACAAGTCATTCCGGGGCACCTGGCTGGAATCACGAGCGGATGTGCACCCGGTTGAAAACGAGATCTATCAGAGCGAGTGCGGTGGCTGTCACTTCGCCTATCAACCTGGATTGCTGCCCGGACAGGACTGGGAACGCATCATGGAGTCATTGGTCGAGCACTATGGTGATGATGCATCGCTCGATGAACTACAAGCGACAGAAATTCGCAGCTATCTGCTCGACAATGCTGCCGACCGCGCCAGGCTATCACGCGCACGCGCTTTCTCCGCGGGATCAGATTCCGGTGACGTACTTCCTCGAATCACGAATACGCGCTATTTCCAGCGCGAGCATTATGAAATTCCCACCCGAGTCGTCCGAGGTAACGCGGAGGTGGGAAGTTTCAGTAATTGCCAGGCCTGCCATCGCACTGCTGATGCCGGTATATACAATGAACATCAGGTGGTGATCCCCGGCTTTGGCAAGTGGGATGATTGAAGCCGGGAGCGGTCTCCGGGCAGGGCGTGGGGGCTTCGCTGCTCATTCGCATTCGCCCGCGGGTTCCGCGACGTCACCACATAAATCCGTCCCTGGATCCGGCGTCAAGATCACCGGCAGTCAGTCTGTTTCCGAGGTCAGCTATCAATATATGCTTGTACATATATATTAAAAAGCGTATATATCTTGTTATGAAACTACAAGCCGACCAGTTTTTCAAAATTCTGGGTGATCTCACCCGATTGCGTGTTCTGACACTGCTCAGTCGGGAAGGTGAACTCTGTGTGTGTGAATTGACTCACGCCTTGGGCGAAATCCAGCCGAAAATCTCCCGTCATCTTGCGCTGTTGCGGGAAGCCGAGGTGGTGCTGGACCGTCGGCGGGGGCAATGGATCTACTACCGTGTCAACCCCGATTTACCGGTTTGGGCCCATGATGTCCTCATGACAACGTCGGATGGTGTGATCACGCAACCACCGTTTAACGAGGATCTACAAGCGCTCACGGATATGCCAAACCGGCCGGAGAACGCCTGCTGCGCCTGATCGGGCCTGAATCATATCAATAAGGAGATCATCGAAATGACTGTACGGGTAGGTATCAATGGCTTCGGCCGTATGGGCCGGCTGGGGATGCGCGCAGGCTGGGGAAAGGAAACGCTATCGATTGTCCGGGTCAACGAGATCGCGACCGATGCTGCGGGTTCGGCTCACCTGCTGAAGTTTGATTCGGTGCATGGCACCTGGCCTGAGACCTGCGAAGCCGAGGGTGAAGTGATGATTGTCGGTGGCCAGCACATTGCCTGCAGCGACAATCCCGCTATCAGCGTGACTGATTGGTCAGACTGCGACATCGTGATCGAGGCCACGGGGCAGCATCACAAGCAGCCGGAGACTCTGCAGCGTTACTTCGACCAGGGTGTGAAGAAGGTCATCGTCGCCGCGCCGACTGAAGGCGCGCTCAATATCGTCTATGGGATCAACGATCACCTGTACGATCCGGCCGAGCACCATCTGGTCACCGCAGCCTCCTGTACGACCAACTGTCTGGCACCGGTGGTCAAGGTGATGCACGAAAAGATCGGTATCCTGCACGGTTGCATGACCACCATCCATGACATCACCAACACCCAGACCATCGTCGACAAGGGGCACAAGGACCTGCGCCGGGCCAGAGCCTGCGGCCAGTCATTGATCCCAACGAGCACGGGGTCCGCCAAGGCGATCACGAAGATTTTCCCGGAGCTCACCGGCAAGCTGAACGGCCATGCTGTTCGTGTACCCCTGCTCAATGCCTCGCTGACCGATTTTGTCTTCGAGGCGGCACGCCCGGTGACGGTAGAGGAGGTCAACGGCTATTTCAGAGCGGCAGCCGAGGGCGAACTGAAAGGCATCCTCGGATACGAAGAACGTCCACTGGTGTCGGTGGATTATCTGAACGATCCGCGCTCATCGATCGTCGATGCGTTGTCGACGATGGTGATCGACGGCACACAGGTAAAGGTCTATGCCTGGTATGACAACGAATGGGGCTATGTGAACCGTATGATGGATCTCGTGGGCAAGGTGGCCGGAGACCTGTAGCCCTTGGACGCTGCGACCCGCAACTATCTGGTGGTAACAGGCGGTTACTGGGCCTTTACCGTCACCGATGGCGCCATCCGTATGCTGGTGGTGCTGTACTTCCACCTGCTGGGCTATTCGCCCTTCGAGGTGGCCATGCTGTTCCTGTTCTACGAGTTCTTCGGCATCATCACCAATCTGGTCGGCGGCTGGCTGGGGGCACGCATCGGACTGAACCTTACCATGCACATCGGTATGGGGATGCAGGTGGTGGCACTGATGCTGCTCACCGTACCCGACGCCTGGCTGTCGGTGCCGTATGTCATGGCTGCCCAGGCACTGTCCGGCATCGCCAAGGACCTTAACAAGATGTCGGCCAAGGCGAGCGTCAAGATGCTGGCCGGGGACGGTGGTGAATCGAAGCTGTTCCGTTGGGTGGCGGCATTGACGGGTTCCAAGAACGCCCTCAAGGGGGCGGGCTTCTTTGTCGGGGCGGCGCTACTGGAATGGATCGGTTTCCGCGGCGCACTGGCGCTGTTGGCGGGCATGTTGTCGCTGGTCCTGATCGTGACTGCGCTGCTGCTGCCCAGGGGTGTCGGCAAGATGAAGTCGAAGCCGAAGTTTACCCAGGTGTTCTCCAATACTCCGGCGATCAACTGGTTGTCGGCGGCACGCTTTTTCCTGTTCGGCTCGCGCGATGTGTGGTTCGTGGTGGGGTTGCCGGTGTTTCTCTATTCGGTGCTCGGCTGGAGCTTCACCCGGGTCGGTGCTTTCATCGCCCTGTGGGTGATCGGTTACGGCATCGTTCAGGCCAGCGCGCCCCGTCTGATCCGCCGCAGCCACCACGGCCTGGGACCCGGTGGCGGCACCGCACGGCTGTGGGCTTGTGTGCTGGCGCTCTTCCCGGCAGCCATGGCCCTGGCGCTGCAGTACGGGCTGGACCCGGCGCGGGTACTGATCACCGGGCTGGTGCTGTTCGGGCTGGTATTCGCCATCAACTCGGCGGTGCACTCCTACCTGATCCTGGCGTACTCCGACTTCGACAAGGTGTCCATGAACGTGGGTTTCTATTACATGGCCAATGCCGGCGGGCGTCTGGCCGGGACCATCCTCTCCGGTTTGGTTTACCAGACCCAGGGGCTGACCGGCTGCCTGTGGTGGTCGGCGGCATTCGTACTGGCGGCAGCAGTGCTGTCTTTCAAGCTCCCCGAGGTCGAGTCACCGGACGAATCCGGCAAACAAGCGGCCCATGTTTGACGCGTTTTCCAACGCGCTGGCCTTCGGCCTGCTGGCGCTCGATCCATCTTCCCGCACGGGAGCGGCGGTGCAGTTCTTCATCATGGACGTGGCGAAGATTTTCGTCCTGCTGTTCGTGGTCATTTATGCCATGGGCCTGCTGCGAGCACTGGTCGCCCCGGAGCGGGTGCGTGAATTTGTACGTGGACGTCCCGACTGGCAGGCAAGAGGCTTGGCGGTGTCCTTAGGTGCAGTCACGCCGTTCTGTTCCTGCTCTTCGGTGCCGTTGTTCATCGGTTTTGTCGAGGCGGGCATCCCGCTGGGGGTGACATTCTCGTTCCTGATTGCCAGTCCCATGATCAACGAGGTGGCGGCCGTGATTCTGGTGGGCATCCTGGGTTGGAAGCTGGCGGCCCTTTATGTCGTTGCGGGGCTGGTGGTTGCCTGGTTCGGGGGAATCGTCATGCAGCGCTTCCGGCCCGAGCGCTGGGTCGAGGACTATGTGTGGCAGATCCAGGTGGGTAAGGCGGATTTGCCGAAACCGGATACGAGCTTTGCAGGCCGGCACCGTTATGCCCTGGCCGAGGTTCGGGAAATTGTCGGACGGATATGGACGTGGGTCCTGGTTGGCATCGGGGTGGGTGCGTTGTTTCATGGTTTTGTACCGGCCGACTGGGTTTCCGAAAACCTGGGCGGCGACAGCTGGTATACCGTCCCCGCAGCAGTGGTTCTGGGTATCCCGCTGTATTCCAATGCCACCGGTGTGATTCCCGTGGCTGAGGCCATGCTGGGGAAGGGTGTGGCGGTGGGTACAACCCTGGCCCTGATGATGAGCGTGGCCGCGCTTTCCCTGCCCGAGCTGCTGATCCTCAGGAAGGTCATTCAGTGGCAGGCTCTAGCCCTGTTTGCGGGAGTGCTTGCCGTGGCCTTCACGCTGGTGGGATGGGGCTTCAACGCGATTGTGTGAATGTAAAAGGAGTGTCTCCATCATGAAACAGATCAAAGTCCTTGGCAGCGGTTGTCGCAATTGCGAGATCACTGCCAATGTGATCGCGCAGGCAGCGAAGGATGCCGGTGTCGAGGTCAGGATCGAAAAAGTCACGGACATTGCCGAGATAATGGTCTACGGGGTCATGTCCACACCCGGGGTGGTGGTGGACGACAAGGTGGTGCACGCCGGTGGCATACCGGGACCGGATCAGGTACGGGCCTGGGTGCGGGAGTAAGCTGCGATGGTCAATGCCCTGTTCGCCAGCACCGGCAAAGCCTGTGGGGGAGCCGTCGGGTAACCGGCGGCTCTACCCGGAATTCGAGATCAGGACGCCGGAAGAACGTGGAAAATCCTGTGACAATGCGATCGCCAATGGTAGTGGTTAAAGTGCCGGTGTATGGCGTATCCTTATTATCAACGCTTAGCGATTATAAACGGTTAGCGGCGTGACAATGCGTGATAAGGGTTTTCGGGAAGCACAGCTATCGTTAAACAAAGAAAAAACAGACTTGACTCTTCCTCCACATCGATGATCGCTTCAGACTGGATCCGACAACGTGCCCTATCCTTGGAATTGCGATTCATTCGTTATTCATCCTTCCTCGAGAGAATCCCTCTCCTGCGGCATTTGCACCGCAACGTTACAGCTGACCTCGAGATACTCAGCCGTGAGGAAAAGACTTCGATAGAGTTTCGAATCCTATTTATATCCCCCTATCTAAAGCTTCCCGTTGCGGTTGAAAAAACGCAAATCGGTTATGAGGAAAAGGATCGCGGCTTTACGCCCACAGCATTTCGATTCTTTGACTGGCATTCGTGGATTCACATCGAAGGTAAGATTGTATGGGAAGGGTCGCATCAAGTTGACGTCAAAGGGACAAGGACAGAGGTCGTTACCGGTTTTGTGTATAAGAGCAGTGATATGTCCGTTCCCGCTGAAAATTATGGTCTCAGGGTGGCTGAGGGCGTGGACGGGATTGTCAGGGTCTTGCAGGGCGGGGAGATAAAACGCATGCCATTCGAGCCTGTCTATTGGATGCTTGAGCCGAGGGATACCAAATATCATGTGGTGGCAATATACGACCATGACTTAATGGTATTGATTGTGTCACTGTCCAGTATCGGGAGTGGCAACAAACTGGTTTACAGTAAATCGATTCGACAACTTGAAGACTGGATAGCGTTTAAACTGGGTAGAAAACACCCTGAAAAAATCGCGTTGAAATTTCTTAGATATGTCAGGGACTGGGGGCCGTTACGCATGGATCCTCTGTTCTATGGGCTTGGAGAAGTCCTGGAAAAATTGCATGTACCGGACCAGGAAAGAATGCATTTTGAGTTCTATGCGGATAATTCCGGTGTTGTGGACAATCGGCATGGACGACTTCTTGCTGTGAATATGTTGAAAGCGGTGGGTACAGAAAAAGCACGTGTTGCTCTGAATACGATCCATGCTTATACGAAGAATCAAAATATTCATCCCGAAGAATTGGAACTTATTCAGCGAGCAATTAGCGCTGTTGAGAAAAATCTGCAGGAAGGCAGTAGAGGAAAGGAGCGGTAACAGACTGGCTGAAGCTGAGATCACCGTACCGCATTCTTACCCTGCCGATCTCAGAAGTCCATGGGAGTGGTACCATAACATCTTAATCAGATGATCA
>JBDNAP010000620.1:0-2976 GCA_039768325.1 Thiogranum sp. | reverse complement strand
GTCGAGGTCATGGAGGTCGGCGAGGATGGCCGTCCACGCAGTACCGGCAAGCTGGAAACGCTGCAGGCGGACTCCCTGATCCTGGCGCTGGGACAGAATTCGGATGCCAGCCTGCTGAATGAAATCGAGGGCATCAGGTTCGAATGGGACACGGTGCTCGTCGACGAGCACATGATGACCGGCCATCCCGGCATCTTCGCCGGTGGCGACATGGTGCCCTCGGAACGCACCGTCACCGTGGCCGTTGGGCATGGCAAGAAGGCGGCCCGCAACATCGATGCCTGGCTGCGCGGCGAGGTCTACCAGCCGCCGGCGAAAAACCCGCTTGCCGGTTTCGACAAGCTGCATGTCTGGTATTTCACCGATGCCGAGCAGCGCGCGCAGGAAAATATCGACCTGCAGCAGCGCCAGTCCGGCTTCGAGGAGGTGGTGCAGGGACTGCAGAAGGCCGACGCCGTGTTCGAGTCACTGCGTTGCCTGTCCTGCGGCAACTGCTACGAGTGCGACGGTTGTTTCGGCGCCTGTCCGGAACGTGCCATTAACAAGCTTGGCAAGCGCAAGGGCTATGCGGTCAATTTCGACAAGTGCACCGGTTGCGGCGTCTGCTTCGAGCAATGCCCCTGCCATGCCATCGACATGGTCGCCGAGCCCGCCTGACAGTCGTACATAAATGCAGGTCCCGAATCACGCAATCGTTTTCACCGGCCCCTGAAGCCGGTCTCTGGAGCAAGGCATGGAAAACCGGCAAGTAGCCACCATTGACGGTAACGAGGCCGCGGCCTACGTCGCCTATCGCGTCAACGAGGTCTGTGCGATCTATCCCATCACACCCTCTTCCACCATGGGGGAGCTGGCCGACCAGTGGGCCAACGAGGGCAAGACCAACCTCTGGGGCGACATCCCGATTATCGCTGAAATGCAGAGCGAGGGCGGCGCCGCGGGTGCGGCACACGGTGCGCTGCAGACCGGCGCGCTGACGACGACCTTCACGGCCTCGCAGGGCCTGATGCTGATGATCCCGAACATGTACAAGATCGCCGGTGAACTCACCTCCACGGTGTTTCACGTCGCGGCACGCTCGCTGGCGGCCCAGGGCCTGTCGATCTTCGGTGATCACCAGGACGTGATGGCGGTGCGCAGCACCGGCTTCGCACAGCTGGCTTCCGGCTCGGTGCAGGAGGCCCACGACATGGCCCTGATTGCACAGGCCTGCACACTGGAGGCGCGCATACCCTTTATCCACTTCTTTGACGGCTTCCGCACCTCGCACGAGGTCAACAAGATCACGCTGCTCAGCGATGCCGAGATCCGCGCCATGATTGACGACGACCTGGTGCGGGCACACCGGCAGCGCGGCCTGGGGCCGGATGTGCCGTTCATGCGCGGCACGGCCCAGAACCCGGATGTGTATTTCCAGGGGCGCGAGACCGTCAATCCCTGGTATGCCCGCACCCCGGAGATCGTGGAAAGCAGGATGCGTGAATTCGGTGCACTCACCGGCCGCCACTACGAGTTGTTTGAATACCATGGCGACCCCGCGGCGGAACGCGTGCTTATCCTCATGGGCTCGGGAGCCGACACGGTGCGCGAGACCGTGGACTGGCTGCAGGCGCATGACGAAGCGGTCGGTGTCATCCAGGTGCACCTGTACCGGCCGTTTTCCACCGACCACCTGCTGGCGGCACTGCCCGCCAGTACCCGCGCCATCGCGGTGCTCGATCGTACCAAGGAACCGGGGGCGCCGGGTGAGCCGCTGTACCTGGACGTGGTGACCACGCTGTCGCAGGCAGCGGCCGACGGCAAGCTGCCGACCGCCACGCTGCCACGCATCATCGGCGGGCGTTACGGCCTGTCTTCCAAGGAATTTACACCGGCCATGGTAAGGGCGGTGTTCAGCGAACTCGAGCAGCCGCAGCCGAAAAACGGCTTCACGGTGGGCATCAACGATGATGTCAGCCACACCAGCCTGGAATACGACCCGGACTTCATGATCGAGTCCGAACGGGTGGTACGCGCGCTGTTCTACGGTCTCGGCGCCGATGGCACCGTGGGTGCCAACAAGAACACCATCAAGATCATCGGCGAGGACCCCGCGTTTCACGCCCAGGGCTATTTCGTCTACGATTCAAAGAAATCCGGTTCGCAGACCATCTCGCACCTGCGCTTCGGTCCCGAGCCGATCAACTCCAGCTACCTGGTGCAGTCGGCGAACTTCATCGGCTGTCACCAGTTCAATTTCCTGGAACGCACCAACGTGCTGGAAACGGCCGCCCCCGGTGCGACCTTTCTGCTGAACAGCCCCCATGATGCAGCCAGCGTCTGGGCGCGGCTGCCGCGTGTCATCCAGCAGACCATTATCGAGCGTCAGTTGGACTTCCATGTCATCGATGCCTACACGGTGGCGCACGACAGTGGCATGGGCAACCGTATCAACACGGTCATGCAGACCTGTTTTTTTGCGCTCTCGGGCGTCATGCCCAGGGAGGCGGCCATTGCCAGGATCAAGGCGGCCATCCAGAAGACCTACGGCAAGAAGGGCGAGGAGGTGGTGCGCCGCAATTTCGAGGCCGTCGACAACACGCTGGCGAATCTGCACCCGGTGAGCGTGCCGGCACAGGTCAGCAGCGACCTTGACCTGCTGGCACCCGTGCCGCCGGAAGCGCCGGCCTTCGTGCGCGAGGTCACGGCCATGATGATACAGGGCAAGGGGGACCAGCTACCGGTCAGTGCCCTGCCGGTGGACGGCACCTTTCCGACCGCGACCTCCCGCTGGGAACGACGTGACATTTCCATGTACGCGCCCGCGTGGGAGTCGGATCTTTGTATTCAGTGCGGCAATTGCAGCTTCGTCTGTCCGCACAGCGTGATCCGTGCCAAGTTCTACGACAGGTCGCGGTTGCAGCAGGCACCCGCGGGTTTCCGCCATGCACCCATCGATGCCCGGGGCCTCCCCGAGGTGCACTACACGTTGCAGGT
>JBDNAP010000619.1:0-4416 GCA_039768325.1 Thiogranum sp. | reverse complement strand
GTGCCCACTGCTTTTCGGGTTCCCGCGGGCGCACGCCCGTGCGCCGGCGCCGGTCAGCGCTGTACTGTCCGCCCTGGTGGTGAAGGCGGCTTTCTATCTGGTGTTGCGCCTGTGGCTGGATACTTTCGCGGACCTTGTGACACCGGCGGCTGCCAATTTACTCGGTATCCTGGGTGCCGGTGCGATTCTGTGGGGCTCCTGGCGTGCGTTACGCACGGAGCGGCTTAAATTGCTTGCCGCCTATTCCACCGTCGCCCAGCTGGGATACCTGTTCCTGTTCTTTCCCGTGCTGCAGGCCTTGCCGCCCGGCCCGGCCCGTGACGCCGCCCTCGGTGGGCTGGTCATACTCGCCCTGACCCACGGCTTTGCCAAGGCCGGCCTGTTCCTGGCGATCGGTATCATCCAGCAACGCAGCGGACATGATCGCATTCGCGAACTGGATGGCACCGCCCAGCGCCTGCCAGCCTCCACGTTCGCCATCGCACTGGCCGGCGTTGCCCTGATCGGCCTGCCGCCCAGCGGTGCCTTCCTCGGCAAGTGGCAGTTACTCGCAGGCTCCTTTGCCAGCGGTCAGTGGTTGTGGATCCTGGTAACCATGGCCGGCTCGTTGCTGGCTGCCGCCTATATGTTCCGGGTGCTCGGCCACGCTTTTGGCCACCAGCCCTACCCGCAGCGGCCGGTCACGGTGGCACGCGAAGAGTGGCCGGCGCTGATCCTAACCAGCCTGGCGGTGGCGGGACTGGGCCTCGCCGGTGCCCCGATCTGGGGCCTGCTGGAGGGCGGCACATGAACTTCGACAGCGCATTACCGTTGCTGGTGGTGGCGAGTTCGCTGCTCCCGGGACTGGTGATCTTTTTCCTGCGCGAGGACAGTCACCGGCTACGTACGCTACTCAACCTGGCCGGTGCCGGCGTGAAGGTAGTCCTGGTCGGCGTGATGATCTGGGGCGTGTTTCATGAACACAACTACGAAACACGCTGGACCCTCGCGCCCGGTCTGGATCTGGTGCTGCACGCGGATACGCTGTCGGTGTTGTTCGTCAGTCTGTCCACTGTGCTGTGGCTGGTTACCACCGTGTATGCCATTGGTTACCTGGAAAAGTCGCCGCACCGCAGCCGCTTCTTCGGATTCTTCAGCCTGTGCGTTGCGGCCACTATCGGCCTGGCGCTGGCGGGTAACCTGTTTACCTTCGTCATCTTCTATGAATTTTTGACGCTGGCGACTTACCCGCTGGTCGCGCACCGGGGTACCCCGGAAGCCTTGCGCGGCGCACGCATCTACCTTGCGTACACCCTGGGCGGGGGCGCCCTGTTAGTGATCGGCACCGTGTGGTTACACGCCATAGCAGGCCCCACCGCGTTTATCGAAGGCGGTGTCCTCAGTCAACTGCCGCTTGAAACTCATGGCCAGTTGAAAGTGATATTCCTGCTGCTGCTGATCGGCCTGGGTGTCAAGGCGGCACTGGTACCGCTGCACGGCTGGTTACCACAGGCGATGGTCGCACCGGCACCGGTAAGCGCTCTGCTGCACGCGGTCGCCGTGGTGAAAGCCGGTGCTTTCGGTATCGTGCGCGTGGTCTACGACGTGTACGGTGTCAATTTTGCCGACCAGCTCGGCTTACTCGCCGTACTCGGCGTCGCTGCAGCGATTACCATCGTTTATGGATCGCTCAAAGCGCTGTTCCAGGATAATCTGAAAAAGCGCCTCGCTTACTCGACCATCAGCCAGGTGTCCTATATCGCGCTGGGCACTGCTATTCTCGGACCCATCGGCACCATCGGCGGCATCGTCCATCTGGTCCATCAGGGGATCATGAAGATCACTCTGTTTTTTGCCGCCGGCAATTACGCCGAGACACTGGGTATCCACAAGGTCAGCGAAATGAACGGCGTCGGCCAGCGCATGCCCGCCACGACCCTGGCATTCAGTATCGCCGCCCTTGGCATGATCGGCATCCCCCCCGTCGCGGGCTTCATCAGTAAATGGTACCTGGGACTGGGCGCGATTGAAGCGGGCGTGGCCGGCTGGGTCATACCGGTATTGATCATCAGCAGCCTGCTCAACGCGGCCTACTTCCTGCCGGTGCTGTATCGCGCCTGGTTCTGCCGGCCCGCACCCGCCTGGCCGGCCGAGCACATTCCCGCCGCCCGCTATGAAACCGCCGGTGCCCTGTTATGGCCACCGGTCGTGACCGCCGGCCTGGCGCTGGCCGCCGGCCTGTTTGCGGCCGCACCTTACAGTCCGCTGGAATGGGCCGGCCTGATTGCGCAACGGGAGTACGACTTGTGAATAGCGTCCTGTTGCTGATGATCTGGTTGACGCCGTTACTGCTGGCCATTTTAGCCCGGCAAGGATTTGCACGCTGGTTGCTGCCGCTGGCAGCATTACCGGCGTTACTCGCAGTCGCTGTATTACCGGTCGGCACCGCGGTTTCACTGCCGTGGCTGCTGCTGGGCAGCGAACTCGGCATCGATGAGACAAGCCGGGTATTTCTCGGCTTCAGCAGCCTGCTTTGGCTGCTTGCCGCTGTCTATATCGCCGGGAGCCAGGACGCTGTTGCCGACAGCGGCCGATTCCGGGTGTTTTTCCTGTTTACCATGGCGGGCAATCTTGGCCTGACCGTCGCCCAGGATATGGTCAGCTTTTATTTCAGCTTTGCCCTGATGGGGCTGTCGGCGTATGGCCTGATCGCACATTCACCAAGCCGGCGAGCCAGACGCGCGGCGCGCACCTACCTGGCCTGGACCATCGCCGGCGAGCTGTTGCTGTTCACGGCTATGGTACTGCTGGTGGCAAGCGGCGGTGGAGCACTGACCTTCGACGCGCTGCAGACCCTCCCGCGCTCACCGCTCATCACTCTACTGCTGCTTGCCGGGTTCGGCATCAAGCTGGCCCTGCCCCTGTTGCACTGGTGGCTGCCGCCGGCGTATGCGGTCACACCGGTGGCGGCGGTCGCGATTTTCAGCGGTGTAATGATCAAGGCCGGCCTGCTCGGCTGGTTGCGTTTTCTGCCACCCGGTGACGCCACACCAGTCGGTTGGGGAACGTTACTGATTCTGATCGGCGCGGCCACCCTTTTCTTCGGCGTCATCGCCGGGCTTGTGCAAAAGCGGCCACGCCTGTTGCTCGGTTATTCAAGTATCAGCAAGATGGGCGTGCTGACGAGCGGCATGGGCGCCGCACTGGCCTTTCCTTCATCGGCACCGGGCATCATTGCCGCACTGCTGGTGTACGCCGCTCACCACGCACTGGTCAAGACCGCATTGTTTCTCGGGCTTGGCCTGGTTGAGCGCAGTGGTCTGCGATTGTCGCTGCTGATCGGGCTAGGTTTTCTTGCACTCGTGCTAGCCGGTGCACCGCTGACCAGCGGCGCGCTGGCGAAAGCAGCCCTCAGTGGCAGTCTGTCACAATCGGCGCCTGTGCTGGTGACGTTACTGGCCGCCTCCACACTGGCAACAAGCTTGCTGATGGTCCGATTCATGGTTCTGCTGTGGACCCGGCGTCGACGCGAGGTCATGCCGCTTCCCAGGGTGCCGGTCGCTGCCTGGCTGGGCCTCGTCGCGCTGATCACGGCGCTGCCGTTTCTGCTTGCCGGTATCAACAGCCTGATGATCAACATCATCCCTGTTTCACTGGGTCTGGTACTGGGACCGGTGGTGATACTGATAGGAGACCGTATTTCGCCCTACTTCATCGGCCGTCGTAGACGCGCCCGCACGCAAGCATTGTCTTCACGCCTGCGCGCAGCGCTCCGTCATGCGTTACGGACAGCGCCTATCGACAGTCCATTGCGCGTGACTGCCCGAACGCGCGTCGTTGCCGCCTCTCAACGGCAAGCGGGTGAATGGTTTGCATGGCTGCAATCGACTAGCGAGTCTGCCCGTCGTCCTTTAAGGGGCGCGCTCTGGCTGGGCATCGCCGGCTGCTTGCTGGGTGCCTTTGCCGCTGCAACGTAAGGAGACTGTTCAGGAGAAAAACCATGAATCGCTTCAAAAATATTCTCTTTATTGCCGACCGCGATGACAGTTTGCACACGGCTCTGGAGCGCGAACCAACGAGACTCGCCTGACAGTCATGGATATTACCCCCGATACCGGTCTGGCGGATTATTTCCGTCAACACTATAGTACCCGACAGCCTCTGATGACAATGCGGAAACAATATGTCCAGTCTTAATTTCAAACACCTGCGTTACTTCTGGGCGGTGGCTGCCAACGGTTCCATCGCCCGGGCGGCAGATATTCTCCACCTGACACCACAGACAATCAGCGGCCAGCTGCGTGAACTTGAAGAGCAGCTGGATGTGCAACTTTTCGAAAAGAGCGGTCGCAACCTGGTGTTGACCGATTCCGGACGCATGGCATTTTCCTATGCAGATGAAATGTTCCGTCTGGGCAGCGAATTACAGGATGTGCT
>JBDNAP010000618.1:0-2785 GCA_039768325.1 Thiogranum sp. | reverse complement strand
GCTTGCGCAGGATTACCTGCTTGTTCTCCAATTTTCCTGTTCCTCATTAACGGTCGTTTGATGAATGTTACAGCACGGCAGGCACCATGCCGGGAGAAGCCTGGCAGCGCGGGCCACCGATGGGCGGCAGATATCGAAAGTCTTCCTGATTGCCTGTGGCGGGCCCACGGCTGATCCGTACCTGGCCAGGTGTTTTCCGGCGAGCAAAACTATTCTAAATCAGAGTAACCGGTTAAACTGCTACGAATGAAGACACTTCTTAGCAATCCCCATTCTCGATATCTATCACTTTGTTTCTGCTGCATGCTGTTTTTGGCCGCGTGCGCCGGGCAGCCGTACATCAGCAATGACGCCTCAACAGCATCGTTTCTTGCCCGAAAGATCACCCAAGAGCAGGAAGGTATTCGCGTCAGCGCGGCGGTTCCGGATGCCGGCGAGACCGCCGAACTGTTCAGGCTATCGCTGTATGAAAAAGGCGTTCAACCGGTCTGGATAGAAGTCGAAAACAAAAGCGCAGATTCTCTCAGGCTGTCAATCTGGAGCGTCGATTCTGACTACTACTCGCCGCTGGAAGTCGCATGGATGAATCGCAAGGGCTATAGCAGCGAAGGGAAAGCCGCTATGGAACGCTCCCTGTACGATGCGGCGATAGATCGGCGGATTCCGCCCGGCGAAAAGCGCAGCGGCTATGTGTTTACCCACCTGAAGCCCGGCACCAAGGGGTTCAACGTTGACCTGATCTCAGGCGAGCTGCGTTCATATACATTTACTTTCTTTGTCCCTATACCCGGGTTTACTGCCGACTATATGACGGTCGATTTCGAGCATCTCTATGATGACGATGAGATTATGGAACTCGATTCGGATACATTGCGGCCAGCGCTGGAGCAAGCGGAATATTACGCTAGCGACATGACCGGCAAGTTACAGGGGCTGCCACTGAATATTGCCATAGTCGGCACTCGCCTTGCCCTGCGCCGCGCATTGTTGCGAGCCGACTGGCAAGAAACCGAACTGGGAGGCACCTTTGTCGGCGCCGCGCGCGAACAGCATTATGCGGGTCGGGTTCCAGATGGCACTTTCATAAAAACAAGAGCAGATGGTACGGAGCGAAAGATATTAAGCCTGTGGCTGACCCCAATGCGGATAGGAGAGGAACCCGTTTGGCTAGGGTTTACGGTCACGGCGGTAGGAGCCAGCGGCAACGTGGACGGCAATGGGTTACTGAGCCCTGACATCGATACACCGTACATCTACCTGATGCAGAACTTCTGGTACAGCCAGTCGCTGAAGCACATTGGATTCGTCAGAGCTGGCGAAGCCGTTCCGTCTTCTGCACCGGTCGAAGCCTTTGGCGGCTGGCGTTACCATACCGGCGGTTTGCGCGGCGTACTGTGGCTCTCCGAAGACCCGATGGGGCTTGACGAGGTCAGTAACCTCAACTGGGAGCAGATACCACGTGACTAATAGACTCTTTGCAACTTGTCTGGTCGGTTCCCAGCCGACTTTGCCGCTAATTTTTGCGGCGGTCCTGATATCACTCGCCCCCTGGACTGCGCATGCCGAAGAAAGTGCGCGCCAGGTAGAACCGCCCAATGACCGTCTGCACAATCAGATTGAAGGCGACCTAAAACTTACTACTGCAGTGCCCAGCGCCGATGAAGCGCAGGATATATTCGGCGTGAACCTGTACAGCAAAAACGTGCAGCCAATATGGGTCCAGGTCGAAAACCTCGGGGATGTCGACATGTGGTTGCTGCCGGTGGGCATTGACGCGGCCTACTACACGCCGCTGGAAACAGCGTCACGACATTTTAGTCTGGAAACGCTGCTGCAACCGGATGCAGACAAGGATTTCGAACAACAAAAAATGACGCGAATGATTGGACCCGGCATGATTCAGTCAGGTTACATATTCAGCCGGGTGGATGAAGGCACCAAATCATTCAACGTGGACGTTTTCCCGGTGGGTAAGACGCCTTACCGGATGACATTCTTTGTGCCTGTACCCGGGTTAAGGCTCGATCACTATGAAACCGAGTTCGACGAGATTTATGCTGCCGATGAAATCGTAGATGTTGATTTGCAGGGGCTGATCGAAGGGCTCGAAGCTTTGCCGTGTTGTGTGACCGATGCCAAGGGTGAGAATTTCGGCGACCCACTCAATATCGCGTTTGTCGGCGACATTGACGACATGTATTACAGTTTTTTGCGTGCCGGCTGGGACGAAACAGAAACCGTCTACAAGTCGTCATTGTGGAAAATGGCGAAATCATCCGTGGCTGGCAGCGACTATCGTTATTCGCCCGTCAGTGCACTGTATGTAATGGGCCGCGCCCAGGATGTCGCTTTGCAGAGAGCACGTGAAAGCATCAATCAACGCAACCATTTGCGGCTATGGATGACGCCCATGCGATTCGAGGGCCAGCCCGTCTGGATTGGTCAGATAAGCCGTGACATCGGCGTGCGGTTTACGACGAAAACCATCACCACGCATAAAATTGATGCCAATGTTGATGAAACCCGGGAGTTTCTCGTTGAGGATTTGTTTTATTCGCAAGCACTGTCCAGGATTGGCTATGTCGAGGGTGTCGGTGCCGCGTCTTATGAAGAACCGCGCGGCAACCTGACAGGCGACCCCTACTTCACCGATGGCCTGCGCGTTGTAATGTGGGTTTCGAGCTCGCCTAAAAGCCTCAGCGAGTTAGAAATCATGGATCTTGGCGCCAGACCACAAGCAAGAAAGTAGTGTCGATTAGAATCAGTACCTGACACTGGTCAATAT